>CAZPSE010000005.1:0-67220 GCA_964589575.1 uncultured Gammaproteobacteria bacterium
GGTTTTTAATTACCGTCCTATAAATCAAAAAATATTTACTAACTCACTTAAACTGTTTATTTGATAATCAATCGCTTCATCAAAGCCTTTTAACTCCCCCTCATTAGGGAAATATACCGTCGTCATACCCAATTGATGGGCGGTGTTTAGGTTGTCTAAATTGTCATCTACAAAGGCAATTTTATTTAAAGGCACATTACTTTTTAAAGACAATATTTTGTAAATACGGGCATCGGGTTTTTTACAACCAACATTGCCACTAAAAATGCGTGGTTCAAAATGTTTGGGTAAATCAAACTTGGCTTCTAAATAGTTTGCCCAGTCGGGCGGAAAGTTAGACAAAATGCCCAATTGATATTGGTTTTTTAACGCATCAATTACACAGTCTAAATGGTTGTCTAATTTAAAGCTGTGTAAAAACTGATGACGTAATGATTTTTGAGGAAACGACCCGTCAGTAAAATGGGCAGTATCAACATCAAACTCAATAGCTAAGGGTTGCCAAAATTCGGCTTCTGACATTTCGCCCACATTAAACCGGTTGTACAGGGCTTTAACGTGTGGTTTTTTTAAATGCTTTGGCAATAAACCCATTAAGGTTTTAGCAATTAAATGCCCTTCGGTAATAATTACGCCAAACATATCAAAGGCAATCATTTCAATAGGGTTGGTGTTTTTCATCAATTGCGTAAGCTTTTAGCGGTGTGAAATTATATTTTTTTAGCTTGTTCTACTGCATTTCCAATATAGTTGTCTGGGCGTAATTTTTTTAAACTTTCTTTGGCATCATCTGGCAAGTCTAAACTGTCTACAAACGCTTTCATTTGCGCCTCGTCTAGTTTGTTACCACGGGTTAAATCTTTTAATTTCTCATAAGGGTTTTCTATACCGTAACGGCGCATTACGGTTTGTATTGGCTCTGCCAGTACTTCCCAGTTATCGTCTAAGTCGGCAAGCATTTTTGCGGGGTTGGCATCCAATTTAGCGTTGCCGCGTAATAGGCTATTGTAAGCAATCATACTGTGGGCAAAACCGGTGCCTAGGTTACGTAAAACCGTGCTGTCGGTAAGGTCACGTTGCCAGCGAGATATTGGCAGTTTATGCGCTAAATGTTCCATAATGGCATTGGCAATACCAAAGTTGCCTTCGGCATTTTCAAAGTCGATAGGGTTCACTTTATGTGGCATGGTAGACGAGCCAACCTCACCCTTTTTGGTTTTTTGTTTAAAGTAACCCACACTTATATAACCCCAAACGTCACGGCTGTAATCAATCAAAATAGTGTTGATGCGCGACACGGTGTGAAACACTTCTGCAATGTAATCGTGCGGTTCAATTTGGATAGTGTAAGGGTTCCACGTTAAACCTAAATCTTCTACAAATTTTTGTGCAAACTTTTCCCAGTTAATATTGGGATAGGCGCTAAGGTGTGCGTTGTAGTTACCAACTGCGCCGTTAATTTTGCCTAAAACCTCACAGGCTTTTAGTTGCTTTAGTTGGCGCTCTAGTCGGTAAACTACGTTGGCAAACTCTTTACCCATGGTAGAGGGCGATGCAGGTTGCCCGTGGGTACGGCTTAATACGGGGGCATCGGCTAAGTCTAAGGCGTGCGCTCTTATCGACGTTATAACTTGCTCAATAAAAGGAATAATATTTTCATTTAATGCGCTGTTTAACATTAAACCGTGCGATAAGTTGTTAATGTCTTCAGACGTACAAGCAAAATGCCAAAACTCGGTTACTTTGTTTAACTCGTCATTAGCGGTAACTTGTTCTTTTAAAAAATATTCTACGGCTTTAACGTCATGGTTTGTCGTAGCTTCTATATCTTTTACGCGCTGAGCATTATCAATGCTAAAGTTGTTAATAATGTTTTCTAAAAAGGCATTGGCATCATCACTAAAAGTAGGCACTTCTGCAATTTGGCTTTCGTTTGCTAATGCTTGTAACCAGCGTACTTCTACTATTACGCGGTTTTTAATTAGTCCAAACTCGCTTAACTTGTCACGTAATGGGGCGGTAACACGGCCGTAGCGACCATCAACAGGAGAAATTGCAGAAAGATTATTAAGTTCCATAAGGGATGTTTAGCTAATTTTAAAAAGCGGTAATTATACCTTAATATGGCGTTATATTTCTATATGAGGATTAGGGGGTATTGCATAAAGTAAATTATTTATTGATTCTAAATGGCAGCTGAACCCAGTCACCACTTGATGTTAGAAGTATTGGAGGCTACAATAAGTTACAACAATGTTATTACTTTTGGTGGGTGTTATGCAGGCAATACTAAGAAAAATTGGAAACTCTAAAGGGGTGATTATTCCATCGGCTTTTATAGAGCAACTTAATATTAAAGATAGCGTAGAAATACAAATTGACGATGGTGCGATTATTTTAAAACCTGTTCAAAATAAAATACGACAAGGTTGGTTTGATAATTATCAGGCAGACGCTGATGTTGTTCCTTTGTCTGAAATGGTTGAGCTGGAATCTGAACAAGAAGATTGGCAGTGGTGAAACGTGGCGACGTTTATTGGGTTGAGCTAGACCCTACTGTAGGAACAGAAATAAGAAAGACACGACCTTGTTTGGTTGTTTCACCAGATGATATGAATAAGGTGCTACCCAGAGTGATTATTGCCCCAATCACCTCTAAAGGGCAATCGTTTGGTTGCCGGCCAGAGACGACAATTGATGGTAAAAAAGCCAAAATTTTACTGGATCAAATTCGTACGGTTGATAAAAAACGATTTAAAGGAAAGCTGGGTAATGTACCCCTTAAGCTATGGCATGATACTTTGCTAGAAATGTTTGCTTGATGCGAAGCAAAGGTTAAGCAAAATATACTTACACTTTAGTTGTTCAAGTCTTTAATAATATGTCTATAATTCTCTTTTTAACGCTTTATTTTAACTTTACATAGCAAGCAAGGGGTCGACAGTTTAGGCTGTTTTAGACACATTTAGCTAAGGCTATAAAAGTGACAATATATTTAGTAAAGGCTATGGTAAATAAATTTAGAACAGAAAAAGACAGCATGGGTGAGTTACAAGTACCCGCCAATGCCAGTTACGGCGCACAAACCCAGCGCGCGATAGATAACTTTCCTATTAGTGACTTGGTGTTGCCAAGCAGTATGATAAGGGCGTTAGCATTGTTAAAACATGCCTGTGCCACGGTAAATAAAAATAAACAAAAGCTACCCGCCAATATAGCCGAGGCGATTCAAAAAGTGGCAGACGATATTGCCAATGGGCAACATCACGACCAATTTCCTATTGATGTATTTCAAACAGGGTCCGGTACGTCTAGCAATATGAATGCTAACGAAGTGATTGCACACCTTGCGACAAAAAGTGACGCTAAGGTACACCCTAATGACCATGTCAACATGGGGCAAAGCTCTAACGATGTCTTCCCATCGGCAATACATATTGCCGCCGTGTTAGATGTGGTAGAAAAACTTATCCCCGCTTTGCAGCACCTGCAATCTATCGTTGCATCTAAAATGACCGAAGTGAAGGGCATAGTAAAAACAGGCCGTACACATTTAATGGACGCGATGCCGATAACCATGGATCAAGAGTTATCGGGTTGGTTAGACCAGTTAGTTCATTGTGAAATAGAAGTCACATCGGCATTAGCCAATATTAATCATTTAACATTGGGTGGTACAGCGGTGGGTACAGGTGTAAATACCGATAAAGATTTTGGCCCGTTGGTGTGCGAGCAATTAAGTATAAAAACAGATGTTCAGTTTATATCTATGGGCAATTATTTTTCAGGTTTGTCTGCACAAAATGCGGTTTTACAATTAAGTAGTGCGACCAAACAACTGGCCACCACCTTAATGAAAATATCTAACGACTTACGCTGGATGAACTCCGGCCCACTTGCAGGTTTAGGTGAAATTGCCCTCCCAGCCTTACAACCCGGTAGTAGTATAATGCCAGGCAAAGTAAACCCCGTGATACCAGAGGCGGTAACCATGGTTGCCGCCCAAGTAATTGGTAACGATGCCACCATAACCATTGGCGCACAGTCGGGCAACTTTCAGCTAAATGTTATGTTGCCAGTAATAGCCTACAATTTATTACAAAGCATTAATTTATGTGCCACCGCTTGTACTACCTTGGCAGACAAGGCCATAAAAGGTTTTACCGTAAACCACAAAAACATAAACCAAGCGTTAGAGCGTAACCCCATTTTAGTTACCGCACTAAACGAAGTAATTGGTTATGAAAAGGGCGCGTTAATTGCTAAAAAAGCCTACGCAGAAAATAGAACCGTATTAGACGTAGCATTAGAAGAAACCGATTTGGACGAAGCGACGTTAAAAGATTATTTAAACCCGTATAAGCTGACCCTTTCAAAATAGCCATAAAGTTAAGAAATACCGGATTAACCATGCTCTTCCCCGTTAATCAGTGTTTCCTTAGTGTTCCATTGCCACTTGTTAGCCCATAGGTGTTTTTCACGAGGTTTTAATTTTTTAAGTTGGCTCTCGGCTTTGCAGGCACTGCTCCTGTCTGGGAACACTTGTGCGCCCAAAATTTTGATGGGTTTATTTATTTTTGTAAACTTAGCGCCTTTACCATTAACATGGTTAGCAAACCTAGCTTCAACATCTACCGAACTACCTGCGTAAGTTTTATTGTTTTCGCATTGCAGTAAATATATCCACCATGTTTTATCGGTCATAAAACATCGTTTCCGTTGCCTATACGGATGTAGGTACACAGAATTGCAAAGAGCATTATGCGCGCGACCCCTTGGTCTGTTTTGTTACAATTTTAAACTGTATATCCAGCTTATCTTGTACGGCGATAGCCCCACCCAATATGCTAAAAGGCTCTATTTTAAAGTCGCTTTGTAATATTGCAAATGAACCGCTTATATTAAAACGTTTATCTACCCACAAACCTTTTGCAGGGATGCTTTTACGTAAAGTAATATTTTGAATAGTGATGTCAGTTAGTAATTTCAAGTTATCCATATCACCGTCTACAGATACAACTGATAAGCTAATGGTTGGGTATTTGGCCGCGTTTAGTACATATTTACCAAGCATGTTTTCCATCGTGCCATCTTTATCGCTTTGGCTAATATCACCATCAAATAATGCGCCTGCTTTTGTTCTGTCATCACTATTATCAACCTCTAAATTATGTACTTTAAAAGTTAACGAAGCAGTGGATTTTGATAAAGGCGTGGCAAGGTTAATTGAGCCAGATATAACATTAATAGAAACGGTGTGATTGTGACCGAGGCGAGAGAGAAAACCCGTTTTATATACCAACACCTTTGCCCAAGATTTTTTAGGGTCAATGTTTAAGCTTTTATTGTTGTCATTAATGGCTAAATGGTTATCAGCAATACTTAGTGTTGAAAGAAGAATGCTAACTAGTAAAAAAATAAAATGTTTCATGGAATATTTTGTTAAAGCAATATCATTAAGGAAGTCCTGATCAACTAATATCTAGTCTACGTGTTGCTAAACTCGCCCTACGGGGCTTAGCCCGTTTTTATCTAGCGTCGTTATGCTTTTTCGTGCCATCAAGATACCACAAAAAAGGTTAAGGATGTTAGATGAAACCTGGGCTAAGCCCTGCAGGGTAATCTTTCAAATGCGCATCTTCTGCGTTGTGTCCCTTATCAATAGAGTGACCATTGACTGCGGAATACGGCTTGCATTTGCACGCTTGAAAAATTGCAATTATGCGTAGTTAATTAAGGTTTACTTAATCGGGTCTATTTATGTTTTTTCTAAATTTAACTTAATGGGCAGGGTTGTTTTACCATGTGGCTTGTATTTGTTTTATTAGGTTTATTTGGGCTTCGTCTATTTTAATGGGTATTTGGCTTTTATCTTTGCAATTTTTAGCGATGTCGCCAAAGTTAATGTTTTTTAGCTGTTTGGGTATAGAGTCAAACATGCTTTTTTGAGGATAGTCTGAATATTCGTGACAGGTTCTGCCTCTGGCATCGGCTTGGCATGCTAGGGTGAACTGTTCAAAAAGTTCGGGCTGTTTAATCGCATCAAAAGCTTTAATCACTTTTAATATAGATTTGGCCTTTAACTCGGTTATTTTGTGACAGTGGGTATGGTATTGGGCGGTTTTAACTGCAAACTTTTTGTATTTACTGGGTATTTTTAAGCGTTCACAAAGTATTTTTATTTCATCCATTCCGCGTTGTTCATGCTTTTTATGGCTGGGCAGTATCGCTTTGGGTGTAGTGCCTTTGCCCAAGTCGTGGCACAATGCGCCAAAACGCGTTATTGGGTTGTTTGTTTCCCATGCGCAATGTTGTAATACCAACATGGTATGTATGCCGCAATCTATTTCTGGGTGCCATTTAAACGGTTGTGGTACACCAAAAAGGCGGTGTATTTCGGGGAATAATATTTTTAATGCGCCCACACTTTTTAGTATCTCAAAAAAAACTTGTGGGTTATCAGTTTTAAGGGCTTTTAGGGTTTCTTGCCAAACACGTTCTGCCACTAAAGCGTTCACTTCGCCATTTTGTACCATGGTTTTCATTAGTTTTAGGGTGTCTTTTTGCACTTTAAAACCTAGGTGATACAATTTGGCGGCAAAACGTGCCACGCGCAATATCCTTACGGGGTCTTCGCTAAATGCGCCAGATACATGTTTGATTTTTCGGTTTTTTATATCGTCCAAACCACCCAAGGGGTCGACGAAATTGCCTGTTTTTAGCTCTTGAGCGATGGCATTTATTGTTATGTCTCGGCGTTGTAAATCTTCTTCTAAGGTTACAGACTTTGTAGCGTCGGTAGTAAAGCCTGTGTAACCTTTGCCTAACTTTTTTTCGGTACGCGCTAGTGCATATTCTTCTTTTGTTTTAGGGTGCAAAAATACAGGAAAGTCTAAACCAACTTGTTGGTAACCTTGGTTTAATAATTCGTCTGCAGTAGAGCCGACCACTACCCAGTCTTTATCAACAACGTTTAAACCTAACTGTTGGTCGCGGATTGCGCCACCTACTAAATATATTTTTTTTGTTTGCATAAATAATGTTTACCGTTGTTTATATTATAAATGCTCTATGGTGTTTTTACTGTAAAATCTAATTTTCATTAGTTTTGCCATCTTTTTTGTACCAAATGCATGCACCTATAAATAAAAAAGTTATTTTTGCCTACTTAGGTGTGGTTTTAATTTGGTCTACCACGCCTTTAGCAATTAACTGGAGCGGTCAAGCCGATCATTTTTTGTATGGTGTGTCTTGGCGTATGGTAATTGGTTTACTGTGTTTGTTAATAATTATGCTAATGACTAAAAAACGTTTTGTTTTTAATAAACTCAATATTGCTTTGTACTTTTTTTCTGGGCTTACTTTTTATACCTCTATGATGAGCGTATATTACGGCTCGCAGTTTATTAGCTCTTCTATTGTGGCATTGGTGTTTGCCTTTTCTACTTTTTTAACCGGAATATTTAGCGCAATATGGCTTAAAGAAAAATCTTTTCCACCGCATAAATTAATGGGTTTAATTATTGCCATATTGGGTTTAGTTAGCTTGTTATATAAAACATTAGACAACAGCACGGCATTGTTAATAGGTGTGTTTTGGGTAATGGTGTCTAATGTTATTTATTCGTTTAGTGGTGTAATGTTTAAAAAGTACACGGTCAATGTTCAGCTAGATGCCATTGTGCTTACCGCCGGCAGTTTAGTGGTTGCGGTCGTTTTATACGGCATAACCTTATGGTGGGTAGAGGGGCGTTTATTACCCATTAACTACAGCAATAAAATGTTGTGGTCTACGCTGTATTTAGGTGTGGCAGGTTCGGCTTTGGGCTATGTATTATTTATGTATATATTAAAAAATTTACGCGCTAATCAGGTTTCTTTATTGGCTTTAGTTACGCCTGTTTTTGCTATGGCTTTAGGTGCAGCATTAAATAATGAGGTGATTAGTATTAACCAATATATTGGTACCGGTTTAGTATTACTAGGTTTGGTGTTTTATAATTTTAAAAGGGTCGCAACGTAATGCAACACATGGCAAGTTATACCGATAAACCCAAAAACAGAGACAACGATTGGGCCAATATTAGGCGCATGGTAACGTATGTTTGGCATTACAAAGGTAGAACCATTTTTGCTTTACTTGTTTTAATAATAAGCAAAATGGCCATGGTGGGCGTGCCATTAGTATTAAAAGAAATTATAGACTACTTAGATGCCGCCAAAGAACATGCCGCCGTATTGCCCGTTGCGCTATTACTAACTTACGCGGTGTTAAAAGTATCGGGTTCTTTATTTAATGAATTGCGTGATTTAATTTTTGCCAAAGTCCGCTATCAAGCGATGATTCAACTATCGAGCGAAGTATTTCATCATTTGCATCAACTCGCACTTCGTTATCATTTAGATCGCAATACAGGCGCAGTATCGCGAGACTTAGAACGCGGCACGCAAAGCATTAGCTCTATTCTTAACTATTTAATATTTAACATTGTGCCAACCATTGCAGAATTTATATTGGTCGCCACCATATTAATAATGCAATACAACGCCGACTTTGCCGTAGTTACGTTTGTTACCGTTATCATATATGTTGCCTACACATTAGGTTTTACCAATTGGCGCATGCACTACCGGCACGAAATGAACGCGTTAGACTCTAAAGCCAATGGCCGTGCAATAGACAGCTTAATTAACTACGAAACCGTAAAATATTTTAATAATGAACACTTTGAACAACAGCGCTATCAAGAAACATTAGGCGGTTGGCAAGTGGCGGCGGTTAAAAGCCAAACGGCCATGTCGATGCTTAACTTTGGACAAGGTTTAATTATTGCTTTGGGCGTGTCGTACGTTATGTACCTGTCTACCCAAGGGGTAATAAATGGAGAATTAAGTTTAGGTGACCTAGTACTAATAAACACCATGATGTTGCAATTATTTATGCCATTGGGTTTTTTAGGCGTGGTTTATCGCGCCCTAAAATACGCCATGGCAGACATGGACTTAGTATTTAAATTGCTAGATCACGATGTAGAAATTAAAGATAAAAACGGTGCCAAAAAAATAAAAATAACCAACGCAAACATACAATTTAACAACGTGCAATTTGGCTACCATAAAGATAGAAACATATTAAATGGCATTAGTTTTGAAATTAAACACGGGCAAAAAGTAGCCGTAGTTGGCCCATCGGGGGCAGGTAAGTCTACCTTGTCGCGTTTGTTATTTCGGTTTTACGACGTGCAAAATGGCAACATAAGCATAGACGGGCAAAACATAAAAAGCGTCACCCAGCAATCGTTACGCCAAGCAATAGGCATAGTCCCGCAAGATACCGTACTGTTTAACGAAAGCATTTTATACAATATACAATACGCCAACCCCAATGCGACAGAAAGTGACGTGTATAAAGCTGCAAAAATGGCCGACATACATAACTTTATAAGTGACTTGCCCGAGGGTTACAAAACCATAGTAGGCGAGCGCGGATTAAAACTGTCTGGCGGAGAAAAGCAACGTGTCGCCATCGCGCGGGTACTACTAAAGCAACCAAAAATATTAATTTTTGATGAGGCCACATCCAGTTTAGATTCACGTTCAGAGGCGGCGATTTTATCATCACTAAGTGAACTATCAGACAAGCGAAGCACACTAGTAATAGCGCATAGGCTGTCAACCATTATAGATGCGGATAATATTATAGTGCTGGAAAAAGGAAGTATTGTAGAGCAGGGCACACACAAAGCACTGTTAAAACAAAAAGGTTTGTATAAATATTTATGGGATTTACAGCAAGAGGAGCAAGATGAAAAATAGGCTGTTTTTGTCGACCCCTTTATTTTCTCTATCAGTTATTGAAATATTATTTTCAACGTATTACACTGTCTTACAATATTAATTAAGAGGTATTTATGTCTTCGTTAACCATTAGATTGGATGATACAAGTAGTGAGTTGTTGGATTTTATTGCTAAAAGCAAACATCAAAGTAAGTCTGAAATTGCACGAAAAGGCATTTTAGATTATTTAAAAAAACAGCAAAAAATTGAACAACAAAAAGTGTCGTACTTAAAAAAAATTGAAGTATCTTCTAAAAATGACGTAGTTTGCCGTGTAAACGAGGCGGTGTCTGCAAAGTATTTAACCGATGCCCAATACGAAGACGAGATGAATGCTTTTTTTAATAAAGAACTCGGTTTGATTAGGTGAAAATTGTTGCCAGTTTATTTTATATTGAGCAACTACAAAACATTTTAAGATACATTGCCTTAGATAACCCTTATGCGGCATTGGGTTTTGAAAAAGAACTTAGCGCAAAGCTTCACCGTGTTAAAGATTCGCCTTTAATGTGTCGCCAATCTATTTACTTTGATAATGGTAATTTTAGAGATTTGATCCATAAGGGTTATACCGTTATTTACAAAATAGATAATAGCCAACTTATTTTATTGGACATTTTTAAATGGCAGGGTAGAGCGTAAATTTAGGCTAGCTTTATCGTAATTTAGTACGTCTTTAGGTAGGTAAAGCCTTATTAAAAGATTACTTTTTAGGGCAAGGGGTCTGCACGCATAACGCTCCTGCTATTCTGTGTACCTACTTCCTGTAGGCAACGATTTAGCCCTGTTTTTTACTGCGCTGTGTTTCTTTAAAGGCTTTCTTTTGTTCTCTATGTTTTTTACTTTCGCTTAACACCTCACCACCAATATGGTGCTCGCCACGGGCTTTAGCAATTTGTACTTGCTTTTCGCGTTGCATAAAACGCGCGCGTTGCGCGTTGGTGGTTTTGTCGTAGCAGGTTGGACAGCTTACGCCTTTTTGGTATTTGGGGTTTTGTTTATCCGCTTCGGTTATGGGTAGTCGGCAGGCGTAACATTGGTCGTAACTGCCTTTTTTTAAATTGTGGTTTACGCTTACGCGGTTATCAAATACAAAACATTCGCCTTGCCATAAAGACTTTTCTTGTTCGACCTTTTCTAGGTATTTTAATATGCCACCTTTTAAGTGGTACACCTCGGTAAAACCTTGTTCTTTTAAATACGCGGTGGACTTTTCGCACCTTATGCCACCGGTACAAAACATGGCAACTTTTTTATTTTTATTAGGGTTTAAATTGTCTTTAACGTATTGCGGAAACTGCCTAAAGGTTTCGGTTTTTGGGTCGATGGCATTTTTAAATGTGCCAATAGACGTTTCGTAAGCGTTACGGGTATCTATTACGGTTACTTCGGGGTCGGATATTAAATCGTTCCAATCTTCGGGGTTTACGTATGTGCCTACCACTTGGTTGGGGTCGATGCCTTCTATACCCATGGTGACAATTTCTTTTTTTAGTTTTACACGGGTGCGGTAAAACGGCATGCTGTCATCGTAAGAGCATTTGTAACGTAAGTCGGCAAGGCGCGTGTCGGACTGTAGCCAGTTTAATAAAATAGTTTGAGATGCTTGGCTAGATGCGACCGTACCGTTTATGCCTTCTTTAGCTAATAGCAATGTGCCTTTAATGTCGTGTTTTAACATTAGCTCTAGCAACGGCTGACGGATTTCTTTGTAGTTGTCTAATATGACAAAGTGGTACAAAGCAGTAATGGCTACTGGGTTGGACATAGCAGTTTCCCTGTGTTCGGCGAGCTGAAACGTAAATTCAGTGCGTGTTTGGAAGCCCAGTTAATTAGGACTTCCTTAAAAAAACGGTATTATAACTATTTTTGGTTTATTAAGGAGATTCTGATTAACTGGAATTTTCAAACGATTAGCGTTAAGCATTGCTCGTTTTGGTGTTTTTTCGTCGACCCCTTGTGTAAAATACGGGTTAATAAAAAATGAATATAAAACTATGGCTTTAAGTGCAACCATTAATAAAGTAAAGCTAACCATTGCCAATATGGACAGCCACTATTATCAAACGCATAATTTGATTATGGCACAGCACCCGTCTGAAACAGATTTACGATTTATGATACGGATAGTGGCGTTTATAATGAATGCAAGTGATGAACTGGCTTTTAGCAAAGGCCTAAGCACAGATGATGAACCCGATATTTGGGTGAAAACTTTAACCGATGAAATTGATTTATGGATTGATTTAGGACAGCCAGAAGAAAAACGAATACGCAAAGCGTGCGGGCGTGCCAAGCAGGCGATTATTTATACGTATCATGAAAATAAAGCATCGGCTTGGTGGCAACAAAATAAAAATAAGTTGCAGCGCTTTAGTAATTTACAGGTGTTTCATATCCATGCAGATGGAATAGAATCGTTGCTTAATCGCTCTATGCGCTTGCAGTGTAATATTCAGGACGGTGAAATTTACTTGGCTGATGACGATAACAGTTGTGCCGTTACTGTTGCTAACTGGCAACAACAATAAATCTGGCCTCTGCCGTTTTTGTATCAATGGTGCATAACATTTCACAAGTTACGGGTGTTTCAAAAGGGTCGTCGCCACAACCGCAACCGACCACTAGTTCGTAAAAAAACACAAATAAATTAACCTTAATTTCTTCATTTTTAAAGGTAGATGTTTGTACAGAAAAATTTAGTTTATCGTCAACCACAAAACCACCTTGTTCGGTAGCTTGGTATAAAGGCAAGTCATTTTGTTTTAGCGTTAATAATTCTTGTTTTAAAAGGGCGTTAAAGTTGGTTTGCCCCCATGCTTTTACAGCTAAGGGTAATAAAGGATTTTGATTCATTAATCTGCGTAGTTATTTTTTAAAAACAGTTTTGGGTCTACATAAGTGGCGTTCATCGCCACCGACCAATGCAAATGCGCGCCAGTTACCCGCCCCGTTTGGCCTACCTCACCCAATTTGTCACCCGTGTTTACTTTGTCGCCAACCTTAGCGGTAATTGTAGACATGTGGGCATACAAAGTAATTAAACCTTTGCCGTGGTCTACAAATACGCATTTGCCACTAAAAAAATAATGGCCAGTTTCTATTACTGTTCCTGGGGCTGGGGCAAGTATGGGGGTACCTTCGGGTGCGGCAATATCTAAACCGCCGTGTGGTCGCCTTGCTTGCTTGTTAAAAAAACGTTTTAAACCAAACTGGCTGCTTTCGCGCCCCTGTACAGGTAAGCTAAACGGTAAAATAGGGTTAGTATTAGTAAACGTATTTTTGGCTTTTTTTATGCGTTTGCTGTCTTGCGCTATTTTGGTGTAGTCGCGCGCTATTGGGTTAACTTTGCGTTTGTTTTTTATGGTTAAGTGTTGTTCTGGATAATGTTTATCCACCACATTAAAACTGACCGAGTACGATTTTTTATTAGCAGGGCTAACCAATAACCAATTAGTACCCAGTTTAGTATTAAGGGGTAAGCCGATTATTGCTTTCCATTGTTGTTGGTGGTAAAGCACCATTACTTGTTTTTTATTAAAGTAGGCTTTGGGCAGGTCTTTAGTATTAATATTTAAGGGTTTAATAACAATGCCACCAGGAACATTTGCCGCTTTGGGTAAGGTAAGTGCTAAAATGGATTGGCTAAAAAGTAAAGCAATAAGAACAGTCAATATTTTTTTTATCATGGCGTTAAGTGCGTATAAGCAAAGCTATAAAATTAAAAACAAAGGTTAACATATAAATGGGTAATATTAAGTTGCAACCTGCAAAAAGGCTTTCAGGCATCGACCCATTTTATGTGATGGACATACTGGCAAAAGCAAAAAAAATGGAAGCAGAGGGTATAAATATAATACACATGGAAGTGGGCGAGCCAGACTTTAACACCGCCCCCATTATTATGAATGCCGCCTTAGAAGCAACAAAAAATAATATTAGCCATTATACGCCAGCGTTAGGCTTGCCTGCTTTACGAAAGGCGATTAAACAGTATTATAAAAAACATTTACATTGCCAAATTAAAACAGACAATGTTGCCGTTACGCCAGGTGCATCTGTTGCCATTCAGCTGGTATTAAGCAGTATTTTAGATGTAGATGATGAGGTGTTATTAACCGACCCCGGTTACCCCTGTAACAGGCACATGGTGCGTTTACTGTCGGCAAAAGACATTAATATACCGTTAAAAAAAGAAGCGGGTTTTTTACTAACGCCAAATAGTGTCGCTCCTTTTGTTAATGAAAAAACCAAAGCATTGATGATTACCTCACCAAGCAACCCAACGGGTGCAATATATTCTAAAAAACAATTAACGGCATTAGCCCTGTTTTGCGAAAAGAACAACCTACATTTTATTGTTGATGAAATATATCAGGGTTTGCAATACGAAATAAAGCCCTTCAGTGCGGCTGAAATTTCGGAAAATATTTGGGTAATAAACAGTTTTTCTAAATATTTTGGCATGACAGGGTTTAGGGTAGGTTGGTTAATAGCACCACCGTATATGTTAAAAGCCATAGAAAAACTGGCTCAAAATTTATATTTAGCACCTGCCAGTATTGCGCAATATGCGGCAGTTGCAGCATTAAGTGATGCCGCAGTAGAAGAACATAAATTACGCAAAAATGCCTTTAAAACGCGCCGTGATTATTTATTTAAAGCATTAACAACAATGGGCTTTGATATTGTCAATGTGCCACAAGGTGCTTTTTATTTGTACGCAAATTGCAGTAAGTTTGGCTTAAATTCTTACCAACTTGCAAAAAAATTATTAAAACAGGCACATGTTGCGGTAACACCAGGTAAAGACTTTTCACCATCTAACGCCGATAATTACGTTAGGTTTGCCTATACTACTAACTTAAAAAATTTAGAAAAGGCGGTTAAACGTATGACCTGCGTATTAATAAAGTGATAACCGATCGTGTATTTAAATTTTTAAGTAAATCCTATCAGTTAGAGTTAGAAAGCTATACGGTAGGTAAAATTTACCGTCATTTACTGTGGCACTCTATATTACTAACCGGGTTTATTATTGCTGCAAGTTGGCTAATGGCAAGTGTTTTACCCTTTAGTTTATTTAAAGCATGGGGTTTCCCCACTTTTTTAATAACCAATATCACGCTAGGCATTACTTATTTTACCTATAAAAAACAGTATGTTCGCTTTGAAGGTTTATGGGTCAATTGGTTAACAGCTGTTTTGTTGGTTATTTCTACCTGCTTTGCATTTTTACCTTGGGTTAGTTTTTCGTTTTTATCATTATCTATGTTGATACTGTGCAGTTTGTTGATGTCGTTAACGCCTATTTTGGCGGTAATATTTTTAATGGGCAGTGAAAAGTTATGGTTTGCCGCGGTGGTGCCAACAATGACATCTTTAATTGTTTATAGTGCGTCGGCTTGGTTACAGCATGTTGCATTTGGGCAGTGGTTGGCTATTTGGTGTGCTGTTTTGACATTAATGATATTTGTTGTACAAAAGCGCTATAACAAATTGTATAGCTCGTCTTTAGATAGGGAGCGGTCAATAAAGACAAGCTTATAACGTTTTAGGAAGCACTTTAATGGTTACGGGTTTTTCTAACGATTCTGCCGTTGTTTTTTTATTTTTAGTGTTGTCGTACCATTTTAATAAATCGTGTAAACGTCTAATGTTTTGTACATAATGTACCGCTTGACCACCAGGTGCATAACCGTATTTGGTTTTTTTGTGCCAACGTTTTTTAGATAACAACGGCAAAAATTCTTTAACATCTGCCCAATTGTCGGGGTTTTTTCCTTCTTTTTGTGTCAGTCGTCGCGCATCTTCTAAATGCCCATAACCAACATTATAAGACGCTAAAGTAAACCATAAACGATCAGGGTGGGTTATGCGCTTATTAAATTTTTTGTCAAGTCTTTGTAAATAGCGTACGCCACCATCAATACTTTGAAAGGCATCTAAACGGTTTTTAACGCCCATTTGCCCCGCAGTAGCTCGGGTTAACATCATCATGCCACGCACACCAGTTGGTGAAGTTGCAAGCGGATCCCAATGGGACTCTTGATAAGCAATGGCGGCTAATAATTTCCAATCCATACCGTAAGTGTTAGCGACATCTTCAAACATTTGTCGGTAATTGTTTAATTTCTTTTTAATTTGTTGTAAAAAAATTAATGAGTCTACGGTGTCCAAATTTTTAATGTGGCCGTAATGCTTTTCCATTAATTGAGTTAGCTGCCCTGTTGCTTTTATATGTTCAAAAAAGGCATCAACTTTGTTAATTAAGCTTTTATCTTCCCCTTTTTTTAATGCCCAAGCTAGTTTCTCTGGTTTGCTGATGGCAAAACCGGCTTTTAAGTGGCTTTTAAAGCGGCTAATTAGTTTAAATTCGTTAGAGTCTGCAATGGTGAAGTCGATTTTTTTATCGTTTACCATTAACATTAATTCTTCACTCGAATGAATTTCGTCTTCTGTCCAGGTTAATTTTGGATAATCTACAGCGGCAGCTTTTAAGGCTTCAACATGGCTACTGCCTTTAACAACAAGCAATTTTTTGCCAATAATATCTTTAATTGATTTAATTTTTTTGTTTTGCTTCACGTTATAAATCAATTGCGGCTCTATTTCTTGATAGGCTGGGCTAAAGTGAAATTTTTCTTTTCTTGTCCATGTAATAGAAATACCAGCAGCGCCAATGTCTGCGTCTCCTTTTTCTATTAAAGGTAAAATGTCGCTAAATTTTTCGGGAACGATGATTTTTAATTTAACATTTAAAGAATCAGCGAACAGTTTTAGCAAGTCATACTCTATGCCCGTATAACCATCTTTATTTTGATAATAGGTGGTTGGTGCGTTACGGCTAACGGCAATTAATTCACCACGGTTTAATATGCGTTCTAAGTGGGGGGTTTGGACATTTACAAAATAGACTAAGCCAAAAACAGATGCAATTAGACCAAAAATAATGATGCCTGCAATGGTATTGTTTTTTTTAGTTTTAGGCAAAATAGTTTTTTTTATTTTTTTTGAATAGCTATTATTGATGAGCAGAAGCGTTATTACAAGTAATAAAACATAGAGTTAATCAATAAATAATATTGGGTGTGTTTATGAGTAAGGGGTCGCACGCATAATGCTCCAAGCAATTTTGTGTACCTACATTCATGTAGGCAACAGTTTTGGCTTTTTTAAGCGATACTTTTTTTGTACAACTTTTCTGCAGCGTTTAATAATTCTTGTTGTTCTATAACGCCGTTAACGACCTCGTCGCCAAAAATAATGGTGGGTACGCTGGTCACTTCAAATTTGGTTGCCCATTTAATATAAATGGGTAAGTGGCTGGCAATTTTTTTATCTGCTATGGCATTTTCTACAAAGGCTTTATCTAAACCAATAGTTTCTGCAAGGTTTACCAATTCTGTAAATTGGCCAATATTTTTTCCATCTTCAAACAGGTTTTTAAAAAGCGCACGGTGAACTTTATAAAACGTTTCTTTGCCCAGCTGTTTACTGGCTTCGGCGACTAAAATGGCATTGTGAGAGTTAACCGTGATGGATTGTTTTATTAGCTCTAAGTCGTCTTTACTGGCCATGCTTTCTAAGTTGCTGGTTAAACTTTTAAATTCATTTTCTGTATAAGGTAAGTTTTTAAAACTTTTCCCTTCAATGGGGGTTTCTGGGTGTATTTCTATAAAACACCAATTTATTTTTAAATCGTAGTGTTGGTTTAGTATCTCTAAACGTTTACTTGCAACGTAGCAAAATGGGCAACTGTAATCACTAAAAACACTAATTTTAAGTTCGGGTTTGCTCATCGTTATTCTCATTTAAGGGAGAATAAACTGTAGCATATTTATTTTTTGGCAGGGGTTTTTAGTTTAAACAAATGACGTTTTTTTATTGGGTACTAATTTTTTATACATGGATGAACACAGATAAACGCGGATAAAAGATAGGTGCTTTTACATAGTTAGATAGAAAATACTGCTGGTTATTATCCGTGTTTATCGCGTTCATCCATTTAAAACTTTTTTAAAGACAAAAAAAACCCCAAGTAAAAAACTACTTAGGGGTTTTGAATAATGATTTCTTAATCGCTAAGGCGAATAAGACACGTTTATTATTTACTTAGCAGGGGCTGCAGGTTTAGTAGGGGCCGCGGCTAGAGGAGCCGTTTGCTGTGCTTTCATTTTAGCGACAAATGCGTCATAAGCTTTTTTCTGTTGCGCCATTAAATCTATACGTTGTTGTTGTGCGTTTAATAAAAACTCTTGCTGGGCTTTGCGCTGTGCATTCATTTGCTTTTGCATTTCTGCAGACGGTGCTCGCATCATTTGTGATGGAGCAGGGTAGCGTGAATTAAAACGATTATTGTTGCCCTGTTGGCTTGCAAAGTTGTTGGCATTGTTCATGTTGTTATTGCCATAACCGCTACCTTTAAAATTGTTATTGCTTGAGCCTGTACCACGGCCGTCAAAGTTGCTGTTCATTTTACTGTTGCCTTTACCGCTCATGCGAAAGTCAAAGCTGCCTTCGCCTGTTGCGTCGCCTGTACCACGGCCACTGCTGTTACCGGTGTAGTTGCCGTAAGCATTACCGTAACTGTTGCCACTTTGGTTGCCGTAACCGTTATTAGTCCAGTTTCCGTAACCGTTACTATTGTTGTTAAATGCATTAGCCGTTGTAGATAGTGCTAATGCGCCTGCGATTAACGCGATAGTTGCAAGTTTTTTCATAGTAGTGACCTTGGTAAGTTGTGTTTAAGACGGATACCCGCTTAAGATTAGTATATTGGTTAAAACCTATGCGTTCAACTTAAGCGGTATCTTTGTTGATAACAAGTACTGAAAACATTGTAAACGTACTTCCTTTAACGTCTAGGTTGGGGTCTTTGTTGATTATTGTAAGGCGCATAAGTATTGAATTGTTGCTGTTGTTTGTTTGTTGCATTCCAAGTGTTTCCATTTTTGTAATAATGGTCTGCATAAGCATTACTGTTACCTTGTCCTTGGTAGTTATTTTCTGCACGGAGGTCGCCATCCATTTTCATTTTAAACTTCATGTCTAAGTCCATATCAAGGTTCATATCCATGTCGCCTATGCCGTTACCAAAAAAGTCATTCATGCCAAATGCGTCGCCATTAAAAAAACCGTTGTTTGCATTGTTGTAATTGTTTTGGCCGTTGTAACGGTTGTTGTACCTATTGTTGTAATTTGCATTGCCGCCATTATTGGGGTAATTGCCGTAGTTATTATTAGAATAATTATTGTTGTTACCCCAAAAAGAGTCCATAGGGTTAAAACCGTTATTGCCCCAAAATGCAAATGCATTGGTAGATACTAGTAGTATGCTGATGATTGAAACTTTGCTGATGAATTTCATGGTGGTGTCCGTCTATTTTTATAATATTTATTTAGATAGAATCATATTAGAAAAAACTAATATAGTCAAGTTTTGGGCTATTTCGTTGCTTTTAAAATGTCTTGTATTAATTGTGGGCCATGATAAATATAGCCTGTGTACAGTTGTATTAAATCGGCACCATTTTCAAACTTTTGTTTAGCATCTTTTGCCGACATAATACCGCCAACAGCGATAATGGGCAGTTTATCACCCACAATATTTTTGAGCTTAATCAATAATTCGTTTGACATATTGGTAAGCGGCGCACCACTTAAACCGCCTTGTTCTGCACCATAAATATGATGCTGTACTGCCTTTTTATTTAAGGTCGTATTGGTGGCGATGATGCCGTCTAGGTTATTTTTTAAAATAATTGAAACGGTACTTTGCAGTTCTGTGTCACTTAAATCGGGTGCTATTTTTACTGCGATAGGGGTGTATTTACCGTGTTTTTTGTGTAAAACGGATTGTTCTTTTTTCAAACTGGCTAAAAGTGTGTTTAATTCATCACCGTGTTGCAAATCACGCAAGCCCGGTGTGTTGGGTGACGATATATTGACGGTAATATAATCGGCATAACAATACGCTTTTTGAAAACAAATAATATAATCATCAACGGCTTTTTCATTTGGTGTATTTTTGTTTTTGCCAATATTTATACCAATAACCACATGGCTATTTTTCTTTTTTACTTGGCTAATACCGTGATCAATACCTTTGTTATTAAAACCCATTCTATTAATTATGGCACTGTGCTGCTCTAGCCTAAAAAGGCGTGGTTTTGCATTGCCTTCTTGGGCAACGGGCGTTAATGTGCCAATTTCTATAAAGCCAAACCCTTGGCTGGCTAAAGCATCTATGTAGTCACCATTTTTATCTAACCCGGCGGCTAAACCTAACTTATTAGGAAAGTGAATACCCATCACTTTAATGGGGTTAGCGTGTTTTTTTAGTAAAATTTGCCATGCAAACTGGCTTACTTGTAAACTTTTTAACGCTAAATAATGAGAGGTTTCTGCATCAAGCTTGAACAGTAATGATTTAATGGCGCAATAGAGCATGATAAGATAGTTCGTTTCGTAAACTTAATTATATCCCAATTAATCCATGCAAGCGCAACTGCCTCAATTTGAAAACAGCTTAAACCAACCTATAAAAGCCGCTTATGTTTTTTCTGGCGAAGAACCGTTATTGTTAATGGAAGCATTAGATTGTTTACGTACTGCTGCTAAAAAACAAGGTTTTGACGAAAAAATAATATTTGATATTACTAATGATTTTGACTGGTCTCGATTGGCTCAAGAAACACAAGCCATGTCTTTATTTTCTGATAAGAAGCTTATTGTATTAAATATACCAAATGGTAAACCGGGTAAAGTGGGTTCTAAAAGTATAAGTGACTATTGTGCGTCACCGATTGAAGATATTGTTTTAATACTAGCTTGCGGTAAGGTAGATTTTAGAGGTGGAAAACCACCCGCTTGGTATAAAAAAATAGACGATTTGGGCATGTCGGTAAGGCTATGGCCAGTAAAACGAGAACAATTGCCCGCTTGGATAAAACAACGAACCATTAAATTAGGTTTAAATTTAACTCCAGCTGCAATGGCGGTATTGGTAGATAGGACGGATGGTAATTTATTAGCAACGGCGCAAGAGTTAGAAAAATTGACATTATTGAGCTTAGATGCAGAAGTAGACGAAGAAACCATTATTAAAAGCATATCCGACAACAGTCATTATTCTATTTATGAATGTATTGATGCCACGTTGGCAGGTAAGGCAGGCTTAGTTATTAAAATGATACATTCACTAGAGGCAGAACACTTTCCCGAGGCGATTGTGATTTGGGCTTTGATTAATGACTTGCAAAAATTAGAGCAATTGGCATGGTTTAAACGAACATCTGGCTTAAATAATGCTGTATTTATGAAACACCAAATTTGGAAAAATAGACAAGCTTTAGTAACGCAAGCTTTAAACAAACATAATTATGCTTTTTGGGCAGCTTGCGTTAGTTATTGTGCAAAATTAGAAAAAGGCTTAAAAGGGCGACAAGTTAGTGCCAAACCGTATCAAGAAATACTCGATTTATTATTGCAAATTGCAGGTAAACCTTTGTATAAACCCGTTAATAGATTGCTGCAACGAAGCGAAAATGAACAAATAGTGACTAATTAAGAGAAAATGATGACAGATGTAAAACAGTATATGGACAAGCTTGGTAAACAAGCCAAACAAGCTGCAAGGATAATTAGTGCGGCAAGTACAGAACAAAAAAATAATGCACTAAATGCTATCGCAAAGCTATTGCTAGACAATGCACAAAACATTATGCTCGAAAACAAAAAGGATATGCAAGCGGGTAAACAGCGCGCTTTAGACGATGCATTATTAGACCGACTAATGTTAGATGAAAATAGAATTGAATCTATGGCGCAAAGCTTGCAACAAATAGCTACTTTGGCAGACCCTATTGGATCAATTACCAATTTAGAAAGCCGTCCATCGGGCATACAAGTGGGCAAAATGCGTGTACCTTTAGGTGTGATTGGCATAATTTATGAGTCGCGCCCCAATGTAACGGCAGATGCGGCGGCGTTGTGTTTAAAGTCTGGCAATGCCACTATTTTACGTGGCGGGTCAGAAGCTAAATATTCTAACCAAGCTATTGCCAAATGTATAAAGCAAGGTTTGGCAAATGCCGGCTTGCCAGACGAAGTGGTGCAAGTAATAGAAACAACCGATAGAGAAGCAGTAGGTTGTTTATTAACCATGAACAATTATGTAGACGTGATAATCCCTCGTGGTGGAAAAAGTTTAATAGAGCGAGTAAGCCAAGATGCAACCATAGCCGTAATTAAACATTTAGACGGCATTTGTCATGTTTATATAGATGATGATGCTGATGTGGAAAAAGCGGTTGCCATAGCAGACAACGCCAAAACACATAGATACGGTGTATGCAACGCGATGGAAACACTATTAGTTGCACAAAGTATGGCAAGTAAAGTGTTGCTACCACTGGCGGATATTTACCATAAAAAAGGGGTAGAATTGCGAGGTTGTGACAAAACATACCGTATATTGTCAGGCATAAAAAAGGCAACGGCTGAAGACTGGGACACTGAGTATTTAGCACCGATATTGTCGATAAAAATAGTGGACGATATGCAGCAAGCGATGGATCATATAGCCGAGCACAGTTCTCAACATACAGAAACCATCGTTACCGAAAATTATGCTAAAGCCAGAACATTTTTGCGCCAAGTCGACTCAAGCTCGGTAATGGTAAATGCATCAACACGTTTTGCAGACGGTTTTGAATACGGCTTAGGAGCAGAAATTGGCATAAGTACAGACAAATTGCACGTACGTGGCCCAGTAGGTATAGAGGGTTTAACCACGCAAAAATATGTAGTGTTGGGTGATGGGCATATCCGTAGTTAAAACCAAAATACAGCTGTGAAAACTCGATGCATAATGGGCGGGCGATTTGACCCTGTACATAACGCCCACATACAAACGGCGTTAGATGTTTGTTTGCAGTTTAAAATAGATGTTTTGCATTTAGTACCGACCTTTAATCCTCCACATAGACAATCTGCTACTGCGAGTTTTAAACAACGGTGCGACATGCTAAAACTGGCAGTAGAAAAAACAGGTATAGAACGTTTAACTGTTTTGGTAGATAAGTGTGAAAGCCTGCGTGAAGAGAAGTCTTACAGTGTTTTTACTGTTGAGCATGTAAAAGTACAATTTCCAAAAGATCGCCTGTATTTTATGATGGGCAGTGATGCCTTTTTGAACTTTGATACATGGTATAATTGGCAACAGTTATTGCAACTTTGTACGGTGGTGGTAGACCAACGACCGGGCGACAGTATCAATAAAATAAATGAAAAACGGATGAGTTTGTTACAAACAGTGCCAAAAGCCAATATACAGTTTGCTAAAGTGCAGCAATTGCCCATTTCGTCTTCTCAGATAAGAGACAATTTAAAGCAAGGGGTCGACGCTACAGGCATGTTGGCCAGCAACGTTTTAAGTTTTATAAAAAACCAAAAGTTATATCAGTAAATAACCTGAGCTTAATAAAAAAATAATGCAAAATAAATTTGAAAAAATCGTAAAGGATGCGATTGAAGATTTAAAAGGACAAGACATTTTAACAATAGACGTAAAGAATAAATCGAGCGTCGCCGATGTCATGATAATAGCGACTGGACGTTCTGATCGGCATGTTCGGTCGATTGCAGAAAACGTGGTGTTAAAATCAAAACGTGCTGGTAATCAGCCATTAGGCGCAGAAGGTTTACAAAACAGCAACTGGGTATTAGTAGACCTTGGCGATATTTTGGTTCATATTATGACAGCCGATGCGCGTGAATTTTATAGCTTAGAAAAGCTATGGAGTGCAACGTACGAGTCTGATACTAGCGAAGCCTAAAACAGTATGAAATGAAAATCACGTTACTCGCAGTCGGAAATAAAATGCCAGATTGGGTGGTAAAAGGTTTTAACGATTACCAAAAAAGGTTACAAACCTACCCGTTTAGCTTAATCGAAATTCAACCCGTTAAACGCTCTAAAACCTTATCAGAAAATAAAATTTGTCAGCTAGAAGGCGATAAGATTTTAGCGAAAATAGAAAACAATATGCACGTAGTCGCCTTAGAAGTGACCGGCAAAGTAATGGCAACAGAACAGTTGGCCATTCAGCTAAATAACTGGATGCAAACCACGCCGCATTTATGTTTAATTATTGGCGGTCCAGACGGGTTGTCTGCAGACGTATTAAACCGTGCTAATCAAAAATGGTCGTTATCACCGCTTACGTTTCCTCATCCTATTGCACGGTTAATTGTTGTAGAACAAATCTACCGTGCATGGTCTATCAATAATAACCATCCGTATCATCGGGCCGGTTAAATTACAAAAGTATAAGAGCCGCTCATTATGAATAATGAAATATTAATTAACGTCAACCCTCAAGAAATTCGTGTTGCACAAGTCAGCAACGCCAGCTTGCAAGAAGTGTGCATAGAAAGAAAAAGCAGACGTGGTTTAGTAGGCAATATTTATAAAGGTAAAGTCGTTAGAGTTTTACCGGGTATGGAAGCCGTTTTTGTAGACATCAATTTAGAAAAGGCCGGTTTTTTACACGTAACGGACATTGCAGAAAGCCAAATTAGAACCGACGACGGTGCCATACAGCAAGTGCCTATTCAGCAAATTCTTCGCGAAGGTCAAGACGTTTTAGTACAAGTAACCAAAGACCCAATGGGTACAAAAGGCGCTCGGCTGTCTACGCACTTGTCTGTTGCATCGCGTTACTTAGTGTTAATGCCTAATGATTCGACCTTGGGCGTATCTAGTAAAATAGAAAATGAAGCAGAACGTAATCGATTAAAAAAATTATTAACCGGAGAAATTGCGCAAGACAAAGGCTGCATTATCAGAACCGCAGCAGAAGGAGTAGAAGAAAGCTCGTTATGTAATGATTTTGGCTTTTTATGCAAAGTTTGGCATGGCATAGAAGAGCAATACAGAACCGCTAAATGCGGCACGATTGTTTACCAAGATTTACCCCTAGCTTTAAAAACACTAAGGGATATTAATACTAATGATGTTAAGCGCGTATTGGTTGACTCACGAATAACCGTGCAAAAAATGAAAGCCTTTGCGGCTGAATACATACCAACTTTAGTAGATAAAATTGAACATTATTCTGGCGAAGGCCCTATTTTTGATATTTATGGCATTGAAGATGAACTAAAAAACAGCTTAGGCAAAAAAGTGTTATTAAAGTCGGGTGGTTATTTAATTATTGATCAAACCGAAGCCATGACCACTATTGATGTAAATACAGGTGGTTATGTAGGGCATAAAAATTTAGAAGAAACCATTTATCGCACCAATTTAGAAGCATCACAAGCCTTAGCCCGTCAGTTAAGACTAAGAAACTTGGGCGGTATTATTATTGTCGATTTTATAGACATGTTGCGCAATGAACATAAAAAACAAGTAATAAATGCCCTAGAAAAAGAACTAGAAAAAGACCACGCCAAAACCCATGTATGTGATGTGTCGCCACTAGGGCTGGTAGAAATGACCCGAAAACGCACACGAGAAAGCCTAGAACATATATTGTGTGAAGCGTGCCCAACTTGCCATGGTATAGGAACAGTAAAAACACCACAAACGGTTTGTTACGACACCTTTAGAGAAATACTACGCCAAACACGCCAGTTTGAAGTATCTAAATTACTGGTCATTGCCTCGCAAGATGTAATCGACATGTTATTAGACGAAGAAGCACAAAGTTTAGCAGGCTTAGAAGAATTTATAGATGTGCCAATACGGTTACAAGTAGAGTCGACTTACAGCCAACAACAATTTGATGTGGTACTGGTTTAACGCCCTAATACTGATAAATAGCGAATACAAAAATGCCACAATCTTTTAATGCACCTAGCAATACTAAAAATCGTTTCATCACCAATAAAGTGACAACGATGCTTTTAGTTTGCCTATGCACATCAAATGATTAGCGCCTTTTTACCTTTTTATATGAGGTTAGGGTAGTCATTTTATGATTTTTTCTTTCATAAAAAAGGCAACCGTTGTTTGTATTTATTGTGCGGTAGGTGTGTTGTTTGTTTTTGCCGTAATTATTAGCCTAGCTCGTTCGGTTAACCCCATTGCACAACAGTTAAGTGGTAAGTTTACAAATGCGCTAGAAAGTGCATTATCACTGCCCGTCAAGCTAGAATCGTTTGAAATTTCGTGGTCAGAAAGTAACCCCATTATTTGGTTTAACCAAGTAACGCTTGGTGAAAATGACAATAAATTGAAAGCAAAACATGTGGTGGCCACGGTCGATTTAAAATCGACACTATTTGCGCAAAAAATAGTGTTTAAAAAAATAACATTAGACGGCGTTATTTTAAGAGTTGAATATAATTCTGAACAATATGATCAACAAAAAACAGCCAATATTAAGCGTAAGGCTATTCAAGTTACCCAAGTAAAAAATGAAAAAAACACACCAAAAGCCATTATATCTTGGCTTAGCTCGATAGATGAATTGCAGTTAAAAAACTCTACAATTGAGTTGCTTCATAATGGTAAAGAAACCGTATTTACCGGAATCAATTTAGATATAGCAAATATCAAAGAGCGTCATAAACTAAAGTTGCAGATTGTTTTTCCTCAAAAAATAGGTAACAAATTAACGCTAATTCTAGATGCAAATGGCGACCCTCATTCAAGCAATAAATGGGGTGGACAAATTTATATTGAGGCAGAAAATTTAAATTTAACTTGGTTGGCCGAAGAATTTACAGAAATCCCCGTAGCGTTTTTATCTGGCAAGTCCAGTTTTAAAATTTGGAGCCATTGGAATCAAGGAAAGGTTCAACGCATTCATGTTAGCAGTTTAAACAAAAATATTAGTTTAAAAGTAAATGACCATTCCATTAAAGCGGATCAATTAAATACAGAGTTTTGGCTTAGTTATATAAATGATGAATGGCTATTGAAAAGTAATAATATTTATTACCGCCAAGGGGACACCACATGGGACAGTGGCAATGTATTGTTAAGCTATGTTGATAAAAACCAAACGGTTAAATTGGATGGTTTTATAGAGCAATTAGACATAGCCCTAATAAGAAAAAAGTTGCGCAAGCTAAACTTTGATGATCAATCCATACCCCAAATAAACGGAAAATTAGACAACGTTCTTTTTTATTACTATAAAAATAAGCTAGCACCAAACTATGGTTTTTATACAAAAATTAAGCAGTTAGATATTATTAAAAGCCCCAACAATATTGGCATAAGCAATTTTTCGGGAAAACTATTAATAAAAAATAATGTTGGCTTGTTGCAAAGCACGATAAAAAACGGCGTGTTTAATAGCAACGGGCTTTTTAGAAAAACCATTAGTATTAAACAACTTAACGGTTTAATTAAGTTTGAAGTAAATAAAAACTGGCGTTTAAGTTCACAGTCACTTTATATTGAAACGCCAAATTTAAAGGCACATACAGAGTTTGATATTTATAAAAAAGCAGATGAAGAAGCGGATGTTAACGTTAATGCTAAAATAATTAATGTCAAATCTGAAGATATTCAACACTACTTACCTGTTCAAATAATGTCTACCGATTTAGTAAATTGGTTAGATAAAAGCATAAAAAAAGGCAAAGTAAACGAAACGTACGTTTTAATGCGTGGCAATATGAAAGACTTTCCATTTGACAAAAGTAGAGGGGTTTTTGATATTGGTTTTGATACGCAAAATGTCAAATTAGATTATGAATACAATTGGCCAATTTTAAAAAATATAGATGCTAATGTCCGTTTTTATGCCAATAAAATGACTATAAAAGGCCATCAAGCAACGTTAAATAAAGTGCAATTTAAACATTTAATGGTAAGAATTGACGATTTAAATAAACCCTATTTAAAAATAAAAGCGCAAGGAATAGGAACGCTTAGCAACTACAAAGACTTTATTAAAAACTCACCGTTACAATCTAAATTAGGTGCATTTGTAGACCAATTTGATTTTTATGGCAAAGCACAACTAAAATTAAATGCCCTATTTGATTTAGACGGCAACGACTTGCCAAAAATAAAAGGCAATTTATCGCTTAAAAAAGCCAGGCTGGATTCGACAACCATTAAATTACAATTAAAAAATATAATGGGTGATATAACGTTTACCGAAAATGAAGTTAGTGCTAAAAATATTAAATTAAAACTGCTAGATGAAAACTGGGTTTTAAAAGCGACAACATTAAAAAATACAAAAAATGAGGCCATCGCTACCCGAGTAAACTTGACAGGGTTGCTTGACCCTAAAAAAGTAGTGAACCAATATTTAGACTTTTCGAATTTAAAAACATCAGGAAAATCAATTTGGCAGGTTAAAATCAATATTCCAATTACCGATGAACTGCCTAAACCTGTTGTTTCGTTAAACTTTAAAAGTGATTTAAAAGGCGTAGCAATAAATTATCCGTATCCGTTAAATAAAATATCGAAAAACAAAAGTACATTTAATTTGAATTTAAAGTTACCCAATGTAGACAATAATGTTTATGTTAATGCGTCCCTTAAAAATGTAATTAAAATAAAACAACGTTGGCAAGCCGGCGAAAAATGGCTTTTAAAACGTTCTAATACAATAATTAGCAATGCAAAAAAAGCGAAAAAAACCATTCGTTTTTCAACGGCAATTCATCAATTAAAGGTTGATGTTAAAGGCGCTAATGTTGACGATTGGGTGTTGGCATTGGAAGATAAAAATAAAAGTGAAACTCCAGCAATATCCTTGCATAGCTTGTTTGATAAGGTAAACATATCTTTGCAAAAAAGTATTTATAATAAAAAACCAATAGCTGTATTTAAGGCGAATATTCAAGAAAAAAAGAGTGCTTTTCATTATAAAATTACTTCGGACTTTATAAGTGGGCAAATAACCGTACCAAAAAATAAAAACAATAAATTAAATATTAATTTGGATTTGTTTAATGCCGATTATTTAGCGACAGATAAGCAAAACAAAGATTGGACTTTATCCAATACACCTTCTTTACAACTTAAAATTAAAAAATTAATTGTGTCGAAAATTGCGATAGATAAAGTAGAGTTAACGACAATAAGTAAACAAAATACAGTTAAAATAGAGAAATTGGGCTTTAAAAACCCCTACATGACTTTTTCATCGTCTGGTCGTTGGTGGGGTAAAAGTGATGATGAAACACAAACTAATTTACAATTTTTAATTAAAACCGATAACTTAGGAAAGGCGTTATCTCGTTTTAATTTTAATGAAAGTTTTGAAGCGGGGAAAGGTAGTTTTTCGGGTGATTTTACTTGGCCAGGGTCGTTAACCAATGCCTCACTTGCGGACCTTAATGGGTATTTCTCACTTGATTTAAAAGAAGGAACCATGAAAGAAGTTGACCCAGGTGTGGGACGTGTTTTTGGCTTGTTTAGTTTGCAAGCATTACCTAAAAGGTTGTTTTTAGATTTTAGTGATGTGGTTGGATCGGGTTTAGAATATAAGACAATAAAAGGCAATTTTAAAATTACCAACGGTAATGCTTTTACTCACGATTTAAAAATGGACAGCACCATTGGTGAAGTTTACGTAACAGGAAGAACAGGTTTGGCAGATAAAGATTATGATCAAAAATTAAAATTTATCCCATCGTTTTTTACTAACTTACCCTTAGTAGGGGTGTTAGCCGCAGGGCCACAGGTGGGGCTAACCGTTTTGATAGTAGAAGCCTTTTTGAAAAGCATAGGTGCCGATATTAGCAAAGCCAGCGCAATTAATTATAGACTAACAGGAACTTGGGATAACTCGAAAATGGAAGTGGATACTCGAGTTAATAACTGAGCCCTAATCCTCATATAGAAAACATAAAAATGCCACAATCCTTTAATGCACCTAGTAAAACTAAAAATCGTCTCATCACCAATAAGGTGACCACGACGTTTTTAATTTCCCTATGCACATCAAATGATTACACCCGTTTCACATTTCTATATGAGGATTAGGGCTAAGTTATTAGATGAATAATAAAATCATAATTTTACTTTTGTTACTTAACAGTTCACCCGTTTTATCAGAAACGTATTATTTGTCTGCAGACATTTGGGCAAGCCCCAGAAGCGCGCTGTCTGTTAGCCAAATGCCCGCAATAAATAGCGCCGTGCTAAAATGGCAAAAGTCTACAGATTCTACATTAGAAATTTTGTATCCAGGTGGCGAAAATGGAGAACTTTGGGCAAGTGAATTAAAAGATTGGTTAATAAGTTTGGGCATTCCTGAACAATCTACACGGCTAAACTCTGGAAGTGCTTTCGCAGATAAAATACAAATATCTATCCAAAAAAATGAATAATTATCAATTAATTTTAGCTAATAAAACCGAGAAAGTTTGTGAATAAAATAGCGGCTATTCAAATGGCATCGGGCCCCAATGTAGATGCCAACCTTGCCCAAGTAAAACTATTAATAGAGCAGGCGGTAGAGCAAAAAGCTCAATTAATCCTCTTACCAGAAAACTTTGCATGTATACCCGTTTTAGATAAAGATATATTGAAAGTGGCAGAAATAGAAGGCCAAGGAACAATTCAAAAATTTATATCGGCACTTGCCAAAGACAACAATGTTTGGATAGTTGCCGGCAGTGTACCTATAGTTGGTGAATTAGAAAATAAAATAAAGCAGTCGCTATTGGTTTATAACAACCTTGGTAAGCAAGTTGCACGTTATGACAAAATTCATTTGTTTGATGTATTAATTGAAGAAAGTAACGAAAGTTATACCGAGTCTGACTTGACAGAAGCGGGTAAGGAAACGGTAGTGATAGATAGCCCAATTGGCAAGTTAGGTTTATCCATTTGTTATGACTTGCGTTTTCCCGAGCTTTACAGACAACTGCAAATAAAAGGTGCAGAAATTTTATTGGTTCCCAGTTCATTTACAAAAATTACTGGCCTAGCGCATTGGCAACCGTTGTTACAAGCCAGAGCAATTGAAAATTTGTCTTATGTAGTCGCCGCCGGTCAAGGTGGTTATCATGTAAATGGCCGAGAAACTTATGGGCATTCGATGATTATTGATCCATGGGGTAGAATTATTAACGCATTAGGCGATGGAACGGGTGTAGTAGTTGCGCCAATAGACCTAGCACGTATAAAACAAACACGAAAAAGTTTTCCGGCTCTTTTGCATAGAAAACTTTAAACATTAGTAAAACACAGGCAACCTTTAGATGGATGACGCATTACACCTTGCAGAAAAAAAATTATTAACCCCAACAGGTTTGTCGCTGTCCGACATTCCAAAACTTTTATCGGGTTTGCAATCTAAAAATATAGACTATGGGGATTTATATTTTCAATATACCGAACAAGAGTCTTGGGTGATTGAAGACAGCATAATTAAAGAAGGTGCTTTTAATATTGAACAAGGCGTGGGCGTGCGCGCCATTGCTGGAGAAAAAACAGGCTTCGCTTATTCGGACGATATAAGTGTTGCAACTATTTTAGACGCATCACAAACTGCTAGTGCCATTGGTAACGAAACCAGTAGTGTAAAAATCAAGCAAATAAAGGGCGCTAGCGTCGACCCCTTGTATACACAAACAAACCCAATTACAGCGTTAGAGTCTTTAGAAAAAATAGAATTACTTAAAAGAGCAGACAAATTAGCCAGGTCTATAGACAGCCATGTAATTCAAGTTATCGCCTCATTAAGCAGTGTTAGTGAGCATATATTAGTGACGGCTACCGATGGCACCTTAGCTGCAGACATTCGCCCACTGGTGCGCTTTAATGTAACGGTGATTGTTGAAAAAAACGGCAAAAAAGAATCCGCATCGTCAGGCGGCGGCGGCAGGTTTAGTCTAGCTGAGTTATTAAAAAAGCAAGACGGCATAGACCCAATAGAGCTTTATGTAAAAAGAGCGGTAAGGCAAGCCAATGTTAATTTAGATGCCGTCGTTGCACCAGCTGGCACTATGGAGGTGGTATTAGCCTCTGGCTGGCCAGGCATATTATTGCACGAAGCGGTAGGACACGGTTTAGAAGGTGACTTTAACCGCAAAGGCTCGTCTGCATTTAGTGGCAAAGTAGGGCAAAAAGTTGCGTCCGATTTATGCACAATTGTAGATGATGCAACCCTTAAAGACAGACGCGGTTCTTTGACCATTGATGATGAAGGCACGCAAGGCCAATACACCACACTAATTGAAAACGGTGTACTAAAAGGCTATATGCAAGACAAACTAAACGCACGACTAATGAAAACCCATGCCACAGGTAATGGCCGACGAGAGTCTTTTGCACACTTACCTATGCCACGCATGACCAATACTTATATGCTTGCAGGCAACCACGAAGAAGAAGAAATAATCGCCTCGGTTAAAGATGGTTTATATTGCGCTAATTTTGGTGGGGGTCAGGTAGACATTACATCGGGTAAATTTGTTTTTACCGCATCCGAAGCCTATTTAATAAAAGACGGAAAAATAGGCGCAGCAGTTAAAGGCGCAACATTAATTGGCAACGGGCCAGAAGCCATGCAACATGTGTCTATGGTTGGTAATGACATGCAGTTAGATTCTGGCGTAGGAACATGCGGCAAAGAAGGGCAATCTGTACCTGTAGGTGTGGGTCAACCGATGCTTAAATTAGACCAATTAACGGTTGGCGGTACAGAAACTTAGGCTAAGAGGCGTTTAAGAAATTAAAACGTCTTTAATTATTTGGTAAAGCTGTTTAAAGGCCTTATTGGTTTTGTTGCTTTCTTTTTCTTTTCTCGCATTACGAATCACTTGGCGTAATTGTTGGGTGTCTACGTTATCGTATACATCAAGAAACTCTTGCAACTTATCATTATGTTCAATTAATTGATCACGCCATAACTCAATTTTTTTCAATTGATGTTTTTGTAAGCTTTCTTTATTTTCAATTTGGTCAATTTTAGAACGCATTTCGTCTAAATCTAATTGCTTTAAGCATTTAGCAATGTACTGTATTTGCCTGTTTAGTGCCGCACTAGGGCGCAGTTTTTGTGCGGTTTTAATAGCATTATGGATATTGTCATCTAAGGTAATTTCATTAAATATTTTTTTAGGTAATTCACACAGCTTTTTGGCTAAAGCCTGCACCTCTTTTGAGTCTCTCTTTTTTTGTGATTTACTGATAAAATCATCGTCTTCTTCTTGATAAAATTCTTGTGCCATAGCGAGTACCAACTAAATAATGAACGACGATAGTTTACAGCAAAAACAAAACATGCAAAACCTGATTGACGACGTGCTAAAAAAAGCCAAACAAAAAGGCGCAACCAATGTAGAGCTAGGTTGCTCATTTGGTAAAGGTTTAGAAGTGAATGTACGTATGGGCGAAATTGATACCCTAGAACATCAAAATGACAAAGAAATGGGGTTAACCGTTTATATCGGTCAAAGAAAGGGCAGTGCATCAACTACAGACTTTTCAGAAGCATCCATAAATAAAACCGTACAAGCGGCAATAGACATAGCCAAGTATACATCGGAGGATAAATACGCAGGTTTAGCAGATAAATCACTTTTATGTACCAATTTTAAAAACCTCGAGCTTTATCATCCTTGGGATTTAAGCGCCGTTGATGCAACTGAAATAGCCAAGCAATGTGAACAGAGCGCGTTAGATAACAAGCAAATTAGCAATAGCGAAGGTGCCAGCGTAAGCGTTTATGAAGGTATGGGGATATATGCAAATAGCAACGATTTTATTGGCTTTAAACAATCAACGCGCCACTCTATTGGCTGTTCTGTTATCGCTAAAGATGAACAAGGCATGCAACGCGATTACTGGTACAGCAGTTCGCGCAATAAAAACCACCTAGAAAGTGCAGAAGCGATAGGCAAAAAAGCTGCCGATAGAACCATAAAACGCTTAGGTGCTAAAAAAATTAAAACCATGGAAGTACCGGTTATTTACCATGCAGAAGTAGCTAAAGGCTTAATTGGTCATTTCACGTCTGGCATAAGTGGTGGGGCTTTATACAGAAAAGCCAGTTTTTTACAAGACAGTAAAGGCCAAAAAATATTCCCCGACAGTTTTAGCATTGTAGAAGACCCGTTCATTTTGGGCGCGTTTGGCTCTAAAAATTACGATAGCGAAGGGGTGGCGACACAAAGAAGAAGTTTAGTTAATGACGGAATTGTTCAAGACTACATTTTGTCTAGCTATTCTGCACGTAAATTGGGCTTACAAACAACGGCTAATGCAGGTGGTGTACAAAACTTAATTGTTAGTAATAATAACCTTTCGTTTAAACAGTTACTTAATGATATGGGTACCGGGTTTTTATTAACCGAGTTAATGGGCATGGGAGTAAACAACATTACTGGCGATTACTCTCGCGGAGCCGCAGGTTTTTGGGTTGAAAATGGAGAAATTGCACACCCAGTAGATGAAGTAACCGTAGCGAGCAATTTGAAAAACATGTTTAGTGGTATAACGTCCATCGCCAATGATGTTGATGAACGAGGTGTGATTCGTACAGGGTCTATTTTAATAGATAAAATGACCATTGCCGCGGGTTAGTAATTAAAACTAGTTAAGGAATATCTGAACAAGTATCATAAATTCTGGCAACGCCAAAATTCCAATATCGAGGCATCGTTTTGAAGCCAGGGTTGTTCCCTGTCGAAAAACGATAACGAAGAGATTGGTGTTTTGGCGTTGCCAAACTTGACGTTAGTTAATCAGGACTTCCTTAACTGTCTCTTTTATTTTTTAAATCCGTTTCAATTTTTTTAGCAGCTTGGGTAGCAAACCGAGAATAAAATATAGCGCCAATAAACATTAAAATACTAAACACTATTTGTAAATAACCGTAAAGTTTATCGTCAATATTATTGTAGGCAAAATCTACGCCAATGAAAAAATAAAATAGGGTTAAAAAACTGCTCCAAGCATAAGTATAAGGTTTACCGTTTAATAAACCACGCAACGGAAATAAAAGCGGTATTAACATTACCGCTAAAATATAGCTTTTAGGTACATTTACAGCAGGGGAGATGACAGTAAACCAAGTAAGGTTAAGAATAATTAAACCAAAGTAGCCTGTTAAAGCCATGGCTTTATAAAAGTGGTAATTTTTTAGCATTATAAAATATCAATCACGTTTTGAATGGGTCGTCCAATAGCCGCTTTACCGTTATGAATAACGATAGGACGTTCTATTAAAATAGGGTTGTTAATCATAATATTAATAATTTGTTCGTCAGTTAAATTTTCATCGTTTAAGTTATTATCCAAAAAGGCTTGTTCTCCTTTTCGTACTAAATCAATGGCTTTTATTTGTAGTAAATTAATTATCTCAAATAAATCGTCTTTACTTGGTGGTGTGTCTAAATAATTAATCACTTCTGGGTATAAATTTTGTTTGCTTAGTAAATCCATAGTCGCTCGAGATTTAGAGCATTTATTGTTGTGATATATTTTCAAAATAATCGTCCTATTATAGATAAAAATTGTCGTTTTTAGCGAGTAATAGCTGATACTATCAAGTTATCGAAGAAATTATAAAAATTATGTTATCGATTAATAATGTTTTTCATAAAAATAACTGGGTTTATACTACAAAGTTATTCATTCTAGCTTTAGGTTTAAGCGTTGTAGCTTGTGCTTCTGCTCCTTATCAAGAAATGAGCGATGCCAGACAAATGATTGCTTCTGCCACAGAAGAGGTTTCTGAGGCCGGGCTAAATAACAGTGACTCAATTCAAAATATTATTCGCAAAGCAAAAAACCAATTAGCAAAAGCTAAAGCATTGTTAAATGAAGAAAAATATGACGAAGCTAGAGAATTAGCTATAAAAGCATCAAAGTTAGCCCGATTAGCGAAGTCTGAGATAAATATACAAAAATAAAGGGAGTTTTATCATAGATTACTTGACGCTTAGTATGGGTAATGATACTTTATGCCCAACACAATCATGAGTTAGAAGAACTAACCTTTTGGAGAAAAACAATGAAATTGAAAGCCTTAATAAAGCACCTAAGTGCATCAGCAATCGTTTTAGGATTAGCTGTTTCTTGTGCCACGCCAGAAACAGTTGACGGAACTGATTCTATAGCTAAGCTAGGTAGTAGCTCAGCTGAAAAAATTGCTGCTGAAAGTGCTATAGATAAAGCATCAAGTAAGCTTTCTGCTGCTAAAGGTGACAAAGCCGAATGGAGAGATACAGGCAAAATGATTAAAGCCGCTAAAAAAGCTTTGGCTGCGGGTGATTATGCTAAAGCAAAAAGCTTAGCAGAAGCGGCGACAGCACAAAGTGAATATGCAATATTTCAAGCAAACATTGAAGAAGGCAAGTTTGAAGCGGCTACCGATTTTGATGCAGCAGTTGCTAAATCAGCAACGTCAAACTCTGGCTGGGTTACCAACCATACTGTTGCAACAGGTGACAGCCTTTGGGGTATTTCGGCAACAAGCAATGTTTATGATGATCCATACAAGTGGCCTTTAATTTATAAAGAAAATGCGTCTAAAATCACTGATCCTGATTTAATTTTCCCAGGTCAAGAACTTGATATTAATCAAAATGCTTTATCAGCAGAAACGGAAGCTGCAATAAGTCATGCACGTAATCGTGGAGCATGGTCAATTGGTGGTGCTGAACAATCTGATGCAGATTATTTATCTAAGTAAAACGACTTAATCCGTTTTTACTTTATCTAAAAGCCAGCGCCTTTAACAGGTGCTGGCTTTTTTTTTGGGAAACGATAAGAACTTAATATTCTATTTTGTGTCTTATTAATTTGAATCGAAAATATATTAAATGAACGTATTATCAAAACTGTTTCTTGTCAGCACGTCAGTCTTTCCTTCAATTGTTTTAGCTGTTTCTATGCAGTTAACGACTTTAGATGGACAGACGAAAACATTAGATGAATATAAAGGTAAGTGGGTGGTGGTTAACTATTGGGCTACATGGTGCCCACCATGTATAGAAGAGATTCCAGAGTTGAATAGTTTTCATGAGAAGAATGCTGATAGAGCCGTTATGTTAGGCCTCAACCAAGAAGATATTAGCCGTGAGGATTTGAATTCTTTTATTGAGGAATATTTTATGGAATACCCACAATTTAAAGTATCACCAAGAGAACGCTCTCCTTTAGGTTCTGTACCTGGCTTACCCACAACATTTGTAATAACACCAAACGGCGAGTTAGTGGCTAAACAGTCGGGGCCAGTTTCAGAAAAAATGTTAACAGATTTTATTGATAATTGGGGTAAGTAATAAAATGAATAAGAGACGTTTATTAATAGTTGCTTTAGCTTTTGTAATGGCGATGAGTTTTGCCAATGCAAAAGAAAATAGAGACCCTTATACGTTTTTTTTTGATGAAACATTCGGGGACTTAACCGAAGAAATTGAAAATGCTAAAGACGCAAATAAAAAAGCTATTTTTATTTTTTTTGAAATGGATGAGTGCCCATTTTGCCATCGGATGAAAACCACAATATTAAATCAAAAGGCGGTACAAGATTATTTTAAAGAACATTTTTTAATGCTGCCTATGGATATTGAGGGCGATTTAGAAGTTGTTAATTTTAAAGGAGAAACAAAAACACAAAAGGCATTTTCATCAAAAGAAAATAGAGTTAGGGCAACGCCTGTTTTAGCTTTTTTTGATTTAACGGGAAAGCGAATTTTTCGTTATACTGGTGCCACTACCTCACCTGAAGAGTTTATATGGATGGGGCAATACATAGCAGAAGGGCATTATAAAAAAATGCGCTTTAATAAATATAAAAGAATGAAGAAAAAACAAGGTTAAAATACTAAATGAGATTGAAGCGTTTTTTTTTACTGATTGCTTTTTTCTTTTCGTCACTCACTCATTCAGAAGAGTTGCTGTCTTTACAAGATGCGGTAACGACAGCATTACAAAATAATTATGCAATAAAAGCTTTAAATTACAACCAGCAAGAGCTAGTCGTTAATCGTCTATTAAGTGAAGACTCCAACAGCTCAAAACTCAACCTTAAATCTAACTTACAATGGGTTAAACCATCGGCACTTTATACTTTTTCTCAAGACATTAGCGGTTCTGTATCTTTAGTTTATTCTAAAAATCTTTATGACTTTGGTCGAACAACGTCTAAGCTAAAAGAGTTTGACCAACAAAAAATATCCATTAAATTAAGCAATAAACTATTAAAACAAAAACAAGTATTAAAGGTAATAACCGATTTTTTTAATGTACTAATAAGTGATTTAAACTTTAATGTTTGGAATGAAGGGATGTCTATTGCTTTTGTAAGACAAGACAGGGCGGTCGATAGACTGCAATTAAAAGAAATTACAGAGTTAGACTTATTAGCGCTACAGCGCACTTTTCAATCTGCGTTAATTAAACGAACGGAAGCGGAAAATAAACAACGGCTAATGCGCTCTCAATTGTCCAAGTCAATGGGGAGTAATAACTTACCATCAAACCTTGATGACATGGCTAAAGTATTGTGGGAAAAAGAAATACCTGAGTACGATGACTTAGTGATTGGTGCAATTAAACATAATGGTGAAATAAAGTTATTACTTTCAAATATTAAAGCCAAACAACAACAACGCAAGACAATAGCAAAACAAACCTCACCTAATTTAACTTTAGAAGCAGATATTAATGCTTATAGCCTAGAAACACCGTTTAGTCACCCAGCGACTGTTACATTACAATTTGATTACCCATTGTATTCGGGTTCTGTGCCATCGTTAAAAAGACAACAGATTGATATTGTTTTAGAACGGTTAAAAAACAATTTGTATGCGAAACAACAGCAAATAAAACATCAATTATTATCGGTATGGCAGCAACTGAATTTATTATCCGTTAAAAAGCAACATTCAGATGTGAATAGTGATTATCAAGATTATTATTTAGACCGCAGTAGGGCTTTGTACGAGCTGGAAATGCAAAATGACCTAGGTAATGCTATGACAGAGTTTTCAGCAGCTATTTTAGAAAAAGCGACCATTAAATATCAGTGGGTTTTAGCTTGGGAAGAGCTTAGTATAATAACCAACCAACCAAAATATTCGATATTAGGATTACGTTATGAATAAAAAGTGGTATTTATTTGTTTTTAGTATTTTAATCTTACTGGTTTCGACAAATGGCTTGACAGAACAAAAAAATACCTTTTTAGAATACAGTGACGTTAGGCAGTTAACGTTTAAATTTGAAGGATTAATTATTGAAACCTTGGTAAGTAACGGGGAGTTAGTTACTAAAAACCAATCGCTAGCAAAATTAGATAATAAACTGATCAAACTTGAAATAAAAAAAGCCAAGGCAGAATTAGCATCGACCAATGCGACATATAAAGAAGTACAACAAGAACACGAAAGAGCTTTGGAGTTATTTGACCGAGATATATTGTCGCAGGTAGATATGGATAAAAGCCATAATTTACTGGATAAAAATGAAGCTTTGTACAATATTAAAGGTGAAAAGCTAAATATTTTAGAAGCCAAACTTACTTACTACCAATTAACCGCGCCTTATGATGGTATTGTTTTATTTAATCAATTTCACAATGGTCGATTAATAAAAAACACTATTCAACCACATATAACAATAAAATTAGCCACACAAAATAAAATACAATTTGTAATTAACAAGAGTAATTTAAATGCAGAAAAAACAATTAACGTAAAAGTGAAAAATAAAAATTATAAAGCACATCTATTGGGCTTTACTTTTAAAGAGGCTAAATTTCATTATTTGTATCAAATACAAAAACCAAATGCTTATTTATTAGTGGGTAATAAAGTAAAGGTAATAGGAAAATAATATGACGGTCATAACCTCCCAATATTCTGGCAAATTAAATTTAATAGACGTGTTAGATGATTTACTTGAAGAAAAAATCACCAGTGCCGACAACGTTAAGTTATTAAAAGCATTACTCGAAGATAAATCCGCTGGTGATTTACAACATCCGTTTATAGAAATAGAAGGCCGTAATTTAGAAAGTAATGATGGTGAAGCACTAACTGCAGATTTATTAACTACTTGGCTTGCTTTAAAAAGTGGTTTTGTACAGTTTGATATTGACCCTTTAAAAATTGACTTGCAAGCTGTTACTTCGGTTATCCCTCAAAATTATGCTAAGCGTTTTAATATTTTAGCGGTAGAAAACAGCAAAAATAAAGTTATTTTTGCCACAGCAGAACCTTTTGATACATCTTGGGAAACGGAAATTGGCCATGTAATAAATAATAAAAAAATTGAAAAAGTATTGGTAAACCCCGTATTGATAAAGCAATATTTAGAAGATTTTTATACGCTTTCTAAGTCCATGGTTGGCGCAGAAGGTAACCATAAAGATACCAATAATTTGCAAAATTTAGAGCAAATGGTAGAAATTGGTAAACGTGGTAAATCTGATGCGAATGATTCACATGTGGTGGATATTGTTGATTGGTTATTACAATATGCTTTTGAACAGCGCGCATCAGACATTCATATAGAACCTCGCCGAGAGCAAGGCATTATTCGTTTTAGAATTGATGGTGTGTTACATCAAGTGTACGACATGCCAGCACCGGTTATGAAAGCGGTAACGAGCCGAATTAAGATATTAGGACGGATGGACGTTGCAGAAAAAAGGCGACCACAAGACGGGCGATTAAAAACGCGTACAGAAGACGGGTTAGAGGTGGAATTAAGGTTGTCGACCATGCCAACAACTTTTGGAGAAAAGCTGGTCATGCGTATTTTTAACCCAGAAACCTTATTGAAAACACTAAATGGTTTGGGTTTTTCTCGTAAAGAAGCAACGTTGTGGGAAAAAATGACCAATGAGGCACATGGCATTGTTTTATTAACAGGGCCAACAGGGTCGGGTAAAACAACCACCTTGTACTCCACTTTAAAACGTTTAGCAAAGCCAGAAATTAACGTTTGCACAGTGGAAGACCCAATAGAATTAGTTGAACCATTATTTAATCAAATGCAGGTTCACCCCAAAATAGACTTAACCTTTGCGTCGGGTATTCGTACTTTATTACGTCAAGACCCCGATATTATTATGATTGGTGAAATGCGCGATTATGAGACCTCTGAAATGGCCATACAAGCGGCCTTAACAGGACATTTAGTAATAAGCACCTTGCACACTAATGACGCGCCATCAGCAATTACACGGCTTATAGAGCTGGGTATTGCGCCTTATTTAATCAATTCATCCCTAGTTGGTGTGGTAGCACAGCGTTTAATACGCACTTTATGCCCAAGCTGTAAAGAAAAGATACCGTGCGACAAACAACAGTGGGAAAGTTTAGTTCACCCGTGGAAGTCAAAAGCACCGGAAAATGTATATATTGCAAAAGGCTGTAAAGAATGCCGACAATCTGGCTATAAAGGAAGGATTGGAATATACGAAATAATGGAATTTACCGACGAGATGAAAACCGCCGTACATGAAAATGCTAGTATCATTGATTTGAGAAAAAAAGCCGTCGCAAATGGCTTAAAACCATTAAGGCTTTCTGGTGCACAAAAAGTAGCCACAGGTGTAACTACGTTTGAAGAAGTAATGAAAGTTAGCCCACAGCCGAGCAATTAAACTAATTGAAAACAAGGGGTTATCCACGCTCCTGCAATTCTGTGTAGTTACATCCCAGTAGGAAACGCTAGAATGGGGTTTTAATAAAGCTCTGATCAAGCCTCGTAATATTCTGCGAGTTTATAAGGGTGCAGATGTTGGGGATGTTCCGAAATTAAGGGCTAAATTAATAATAAGACTATTGGTGAAGTGTGTAACAACAACGTAAGTGTTAATTTGTAATCTCGTCCTACGGGGCTTAGCGAAAATTGTAGTATCTTCGTTCTCGTTTTTCGACAGGAAATAATCATGGCTTTAAAACGATGCTTCGATATTGAAATTTGGCGTTGCCAGAATTTATGATACCTTTTCAGGTTTTACTTAAATAGGAAAAAAGACTAAATTAGTTGTTCTTGTTATCTAAAAGAGGTTAAAAGCAATGCCTGTTCCTATTGAAACAGGCACTTTAAGTGGTGTAAAACGTACTATCGTAAACATTCATTATAGATTCTAACTCGCTAAGCACGCTTGCATGAAGCGTTTGATCTAATTTACTAATTTCATCAAAAGATTGGGATTGTTTTAATTTTTCAATACATAAATAAACATGTTTGCAGCCTTTTTCACAAATTTTGGTCACAATAATGTCGATAGTGAAATCTTTTGTCATAATTTATCATTTCTTTTCAGATAGGTTATTTTAAGGAAGTCCTGATTAACTACATACTATCTGGCAACGCCCAAGTTTTATCTAGCTATGCCTACAAGGATGTAGGTAGTAGGGCAATGCAGGAGCAATTGCCGAGGCTTGCTTTTGCAGTGCCATCTCGATACCACAAAAAAGCATAACGACGCTAGATGAAACTTGGCTAAGCCCCGTAGGGCAATCTTTCAAGCGCGCATCTGCTGCGTTGAGTCCCTTATCAATGGAATGACCATTGACTGCGGAACACGCCTTGCATCTGCACGCTTGAAAGAGTGCAGATAATGCGTAGTTAATCAGGATTTCCTTAATCAAAATAATAGCCACTATCTACCAAAAGAGAGTTATTTTTTTGATTGGATAAAAGAGTAAAATAACCGCATCTATAAATACGAGGCTGATTCGTGGATTTTTTACCAATTTTTGTCAATGTCCAACAACAAAAATGTTTAGTGGTGGGTGCAGGCAAAGTAGCCGCCAGAAAAATTGATTTATTAACGCAAGCAGGCGCACAAGTTAATGTGGTTTCGCTAGATATTTGCAGAGAATGTTTGGTATTTGAAGACCAAGGAAAAATAACTTATTTTAAACGAGAATTTTTAGAAAGTGATATAGACGGTTGCCATATAGTTATTGCAGCAACCGATGACAAAGCCATTAATGAACATGTTTCTATATTAGCTAAAGCCAAACAAATACCCGTAAACGTGGTAGATTCGCCCGAATTGTGCAGTTTTATAATGCCGTCAATGGTTGACCGTTCACCGGTGCAAATTGCTATTTCTACAGGTGGCGCATCGCCCGTTTTAGCGCGTACTATTCGTACCAAACTAGAAACCTGCATACCCGCAGGTTACGGTAAATTAGCCAAGCTATTAGAGTCTTTTAGAGTATCGGTGAAAGAACGTTTTGACAATGTAGATAAACGCCGTATTTTTTGGGAAAATGTATTACAAGGCCCCATACCAGAACTCATATTTTCAGACCAAAAAGATAAGGCCAATAAAGCCTTACAAAACGCCATAGACGATGGCAAAGAACACCCCGATTTTGACGGTGAAGTATACCTAGTAGGCGCAGGGCCAGGTGACCCAGACTTATTGTCATTTAAAGCGTTACGCCTAATGCAATCTTGCGATGTTGTTGTATATGACCGCTTAGTATCACTGCCTATTTTAGATTTAGTACGCCGTGATGCAGAACGCGTATACGCAGGTAAAGAACGTTCTAATCATGCGATAGCACAAGAAAATATTAACCAACTATTGGCAGACTTAGCCAAAGAAGGTAAACGTGTTTTACGTTTAAAAGGTGGCGACCCATTTATATTTGGGCGCGGTGGCGAAGAAATTGAAACCTTAATAGATGAAGGCATTAGCTTTCAGGTAGTGCCGGGTATAACCGCAGCCCAAGGTTGCGCGAGCTATGCGGGTATACCGCTAACGCACCGCGATTATTCGCAAGCGTGTATTTTTGTAACGGGTCATTTAAAAAATGAAACGACCGATTTAAATTGGGACATGCTGGCACATAAAAACCAAACTATTGTTTTTTATATGGGTTTACAAGCAGTTAAAGTAATCAGTAAAAAATTAATAGAACACGGCTTAGATGCTTCTACACCTGCGGCATTAATACAAAAAGGCACCACACCAGACCAAAAAGTAGTGATTGGTGATTTAACCAATTTAGAAGAATTGGTGCGTATTAACGACATTAAACCACCAACATTAATTGTAGTGGGTGATGTGGTTAAACTGCACGAAAAGTTAAGCTGGTTTAAGCCAGGCCAAGAAATTGAAGCAGACAGTCTAAAGAGGATGGGTAATGAAAAACCTTTTAATTTATAAATGTTAGGGCTAATATTAGTCGCGCTATTTTTTATCACCATTATTGTTTGTTCAATATGGAGTTTTATAATAGCGAAGAAGAAAGGGTTAAATCCTATTTATTGGGCATTTATGGGGCTTATTTGTGGGCCATTTGTGGTAATGATGGTATCAAAAGAACCATCTAAAAAGTAACCCTATCACGCTGAAAATCGCCAGCTCTTCGTTAAAAATTGATTACTTACACTGGTAAGCGCACAATTTTCGCCTTGATATGACGAGTTTCAGCGGTGACAAACTGTCGGTTTTTCCTCGGTCTGAGGAACTTGAAAGTGACCTGCTAAAGCTAATTATAATCAGGCTCATACTGATAAATTTTTACATAGTTGCTGTAACGTTCTGCAAAAATTTTACCATGGCTAACCGCTTGTTTAATTACACAGTGTTTTTCTGGCTCTGCTATGTGCTGGCAATTGTTAAAGCGGCAATCTTGCGCCAAGTCTCTAAACTCTTCAAAGCCGTGCTGAATATCTTGTTTTTCAAAGTGGCTTACATCAAAACTTCGTACACCGGGTGAGTCGATAATTTTTGTATTGTTTGGCAAGTTAAACAATTCTGAATGGGTTGTGGTGTGTTTACCTAACTGGCTGTTTTCAGACAGTTCACCAATACGTAAAGACAATTCTGGTACAACCTCTTGTATTAACGATGATTTACCCACGCCCGATTCACCCGCAAAAATACTGGTTTGATTGGTTAAATAATGGCGCAGTTTGTTTATAGATTCTTCATCGTTAATGGATGTGCTAATAACGGTAATATTTAATTTTTCATAAACAGGCATTAAAGCCTCAACAATGGCTTTTTGTTCAGCATCTTTATGCAATAAGTCAGACTTATTAAAAATTAAACAAGCCGATAATTTAAGCGTAGCTGCAGCGATGAGGTAGCGGTCCAACATTTCGCTTTTAATACCCGGAAAGGGCGCGCAAACAATGCATAACTGGCTTAAATTAGCGGCAATGGGTTTGACTTGTTTTCTAAAACCGGTGCGGCTTAAAACATTATTGCGCTTTAAAATTTTGGTGATAATGGGCTGGTCGGTGATAATTTCGTATTCTACAAAATCACCGCATACCGCTTTAGAGGCTTTTGTACGGCTAAAAACCGTTAATTGTTTATTGCCGTCTTGTATAACAAATTGCTTGCCAACTTGCTTAATAACTTGAGCGGTTAAAACCACTAAAAATTATAAAAGGTCTTGTTTAAAAATTGTACAACTTCTTCTGTTTCATCTTCAAACCAACTGGCATTACCGGGTGTCATGCACCTTTTAACTTGTTTTCTTAATTGCGGTAACGATTGCATTTTGTGGTTGGCTGGTTGGTAAACACTATCGCCATGGCATTTAGTGCAATTATCGTCTAATAATTCGCGGGCATTATTATCGTTTGCAAAGCTTATGTTAATGCTAAATAAGCTCAGTAAAGCGACTGCTGATAAAAGTTTTTTTATAGTGTTCAATTTAACGCTCCAACTTTTTTTAAATGATCAATACGTATAGTAGCAGGTGGGTGCGAATCATAAAAGCTAGAATAAAGTGTGTCGGGCGTTAAAGTGCTGGCATTTTCTTTATACATAGACACCAATGCCGTAATTAAATCCTCTGCAGACGCTTGTTGCGATGCAAACTCGTCTGCCTCAAACTCGTGTTTGCGCGATAAATAACTAAAAGCCGGTTGCAGCATAAAAGTAAATACCGGCATAACCAACAAAAACAACAATAAGGCAACAGCGGTAGATGAAGTCTCTATTGCCATTTGTGTATAAAACCAGTCTTGTTTCATAATCCAACCTAAAATGGCCAAACCAATCAAATTGCTTATTGCCATAAAAGCGATGCTTTTTACAATGTGCTTATGTTTAAAATGGCCTAACTCGTGTGCCAATACAGCCTCTACTTGGTTATGAGTTAATGACTCTAGCAATGTGTCGTAAAAAACAATACGCTTATTTGCACCAAAACCCGTAAAGTAAGCATTACCATGACCTGACCTTTTAGAGCCGTCCATCACATATACGCCTTTGCTTTTAAAACCACAGCGGTTTAATAGTTGGGTGATTTTTTCCATTAAATCTTTATCTTCAAGCTCACTAAACTTATTAAAAATGGGTGCAATAAAAACAGGGTACGCCCACATAAGCAGTAAGTTGAATGCCATAAACACCGCCCAAGCGTAAAACCACCAGTACTCACCGGCGGTTGCCATTAAGGTAAGTATGACCCAAATAAGTGGTACACCAATAACTAAACCTAAGCCGACACCTTTAAACATGTCTACAAAAAAGGTTTTTAAGGTGGTTTTATTAAAGCCAAATTTTTCTTCAATAACAAAGGTACTGTAAAGTGAAAAAGGTAAGCTGATAATTGAACCAATAAATGTAAATACCAGCAATAAAGTAATGCCCGACACTATTGGCGAATAACCTAAAGTAATAACCCATTCGTTAAGTAAGTTTAAGCCACCGCCGACTGTCCAAAATAATAAAATGAGTGTATCTAAAATCATCTCGAACTGGCCTACACGTATTTTTGTGGTAGTGTATTTTGCCGCTTTTTGATGTTCTTCTAACGTGATTTTATCGCTAAATTGATCGGGTACTTTATCAAAGTTAGTTTGAACAGAACGAATTTGGCGCAGGTTTAACCAAAACTTAGTAAGGAAAAATAGCGCGACAAAAAATAAAAAAAGTTGAGAAAACTCGATGTTATTCATAAAAATACAAGGCTGATATAAATGATAAGGTTATTATAGGTTATATAGATTACCGAGAACAAAAAGATGATAAACGATAATAATTTAATTTGGATCGACTTAGAAATGACCGGTTTAGAACCGCAGCAAGATACCATTATAGAAATTGCGACGATTATTACCGATGCCCAATTAAATATATTGGCAGAAGGGCCCATGCTTGCCATTAAAACCGAAAAAACAATAATGGCCGGCATGGACGAATGGAATACTAAACAACATGGTGGTTCGGGTTTAAGCCTGCGCGTTTTAAACAGTGAACATACAATGGCCGGTGCAGAACAGCAAACCATCGACTTTTTAAAACAATGGGTACCTGCAAAAAAATCGCCAATGGCGGGTAACTCTATATGTCAAGACAGGCGCTTTATGGCACGGTTAATGCCAAACTTAGAAGCCTACTTTCATTACCGTAACTTAGATGTTAGTACCTTAAAAGAATTGGTATCACGATGGAAACCAGAATTAGCAAAAGGTTTTAAAAAAGACAGCGAACACTTAGCCTTAGCCGACATTAAAGACTCCATAAACGAGATGAAATATTACCGCGAAGTGGCTTTAAAAATATAGTGTGAGACTTTTTGATTTTTTTTACATGGATGGTCAGGATAAAAGCGGATAAAAACTTTAATATCGGCTTTTATCCTGTCCATCCATGCCGCTTAGTTTTTCTCTTATCTAGATAATAACCCATGTAAGCACAAGGCTAAGGGGTCGCACGCATAATGCTCCCAGCAACTCTGTGCACCCACGTCCGTGTAGGCAACGAAATAAGCCTATTTCACGCTCTTTGCTTGTTGTATTTATGAGCAAGCCTTGCTTGCTTATTTTTCTTGCTTCATTTCTGCTAAGGACAGTTTGATAATTTGATACGCCGAGCTTAAAAACAAACTGGCCATCACAATGGCAATAATCACATCGGGCAGGCCGCTACTGCTTACCCAAACACCGCTGGCTGCTACTATAATCATCAAGTTACCAATAGCATCGTTACGGCTGCATAACCAAACAGAGCGCACGTTGGCATCGCCTTCTTTATATTTTAACAATATGAGTACAGAAAACATATTGGCAGCAAACGCCAGCAAACCAATAGAGCCCATTATAAAAACATCGGGCGTTTGTAAATAAAAAATACGGTACACGCTGCTAATTAAAACCCACAGTCCCATAATCGCTAAGGTAATGCCCTTAAATAACGCCACTTTAGAACGTACAGATAAAGAGTAACCAATAGCAATAAGGCTAATGGTGTAGGTTACAGCATCGCCTAAAAAGTCCAAAGCATCGGCAAACAATGCTTGAGACTGTGCATAAGCACCTGCATAAATTTCTATCACAAACATAGAGGCGTTGATAAATATAATTATCCAAAGTATTTTTATATATTGCTTCGACATACCGTCAAAGGTTTTATTGGTACTACAAGCACAGCCAGACATGGTATTACCTTGATATGAAATTAGAATACAGGTATTGTAATAGCTATAGTAACTATAGGGTCAAGCAAATGTTTACCATTGGTAAATTGTCTAAACAAACCGAAACCAACATTCAAACTATTAGGTATTACGAAACGATAACATTGATGCCAAAAGTCGCAAGGTCAGAATCTAACCAGCGGTTGTATACACAGCAACATGCAGAGCGATTAAAGTTTATAAGGCACAGCCGCAGTTTGGGTTTTTCGTTAGACAATATTCGCCAACTACTTAGCTTAATTGATAAACCCAATAACTCGTGTAGCGAGGTGGACATGATTGCCAAGCAACAATTAAAAACGGTCAAACAAAAAATAAAAATTTTAAAATCATTACAAAAAGAATTTGAACGAATGATAGGGCAATGCAGTGGCGACAAAATTGCCGACTGTAAAATAATTGACGTGTTGTCTAACCACGACTTATGCTTAGGCAAACACTAAATATTAAGACCTTAAAAAGGCCAATTTCGTCGACCCCTTGCTATGTATACATTTTAAATGTCAACAATAAGCTGTTTATAATCAAATTTTTGTTTAATTAGTTTGTTAAATAAAAACACCTCTTGTAAATTATCAAAAGACGACTGGCTAATACGGTGGTTTTTAGACCAACAACCCATTTGTTGATAATAATGAATGGTTTCTATTAATAAAAACGTGTCATCTTGTTTAAAAAATTGGCCAACTAAATTGGCTAACTGTGTTGCAGGTAAATTTACTGCCATTTGTATTGCTTGTTTATAGGCCACTAAAAAGGCTTGTATTTTTGGCGTATTCACTTCATTTTTATGGCAGCATAAACTGCTAAAGGCAATGTCGTCTAAAGCTTCGCCAACGGTGGTTTGTATTTGCGCGCTTAAACCCACAGCCAATTTTTGTGCAGTAGGGCCTTGGGTATGCATGTAGTCGCCATGCCCATCTTTAAAATGCTGTTCCATTTGTTCTACGTTACCTGCATCTATTACGTCAACATCGTTTAAAGACAAACCGTGTTGGTGTAATACATAACTTAACGTCGCCAACGGTTGAAAAAGGTGGTCAACTAATACTTTTTTTCCGACCAGGTCTTGCCATTTAAATGGAGCTTGAGGATGACGTGCAACAATAAAAAAACCGTCTTTTTGATTTATTTGTGCAAAGTGTATTAAGTTACTTTTAGTACCACTTTCTAAAAGGCCAAAACTTGCAGCCACCGCATATTGCGACACATCGGCAGAGCCATTATTAATGCAATTTTCTACGGTATTGTTTGGTGTCGCTACGGTGTAATGATGCTTTAAACCTTGTTGTTTTAATAAACCTGCGCCCATAGTAAGTAAGTAAGGGGTGTAAAATGCCGAATGCCTAAGTGACATTAAATTTATTGTTTGCACATTAAAGCCTACTAAAACCAGTATCTAAACAGTGTAAACTACAAAACCATTTAAATGAAGATAATTTGGTTAATAATTAACCATTAATAACGCTTAAAAACCTAAATAACATTATGAAAATTTTAATAAGAAACCTCGATAGAAATGTTACCGAGTATGAACTAGAAGCCATGTTTGAAGAATATGGAGATGTTCAATCATGCAATATCGTACTGGATAAAAAAACAGGAGAATCTAAAGGTTTTGCTTTTGTAGAAATGCCAAAGCAGGGTGAAGCTAAAATAGCGATAAAAAATCTAAACTATAAAGATATTGAAGGCAGTAAGTTACGCGTTAAAAAAGCAGAAAGTAAAGAGTAACTTATTGGTTATTGTTGGTAGGTGGGTTAATCAGGTCTTCCTTAAATAAACGAATCAACTTTTCTACTTGTTGTGTGCAACAGCCAACCCCCACTGTGGCATAGGTTTTTGCTTTCACTTCTGCAACGGTTATTGCCCCATTAGTAATGGCGTTGATAATTAGCCTTTTGGGTACTTCGTTACAAACATACAATTTTTGTCTAAATTATATTTTAGAATTTGATTCAAAGCTTTAATACTTTTACTAAATCAGTTGTAGCTGTAAAAGGGGTAGATAAAAATTGAAGCATTAATATTTATCTAGTATTGTTTTTAACGTTTTTTCGGCTTCATCAAAGTCATATTTATCTAAGCATTGTTGCAGGGTTTCTAATGGTTCTGTTAATTGGTTAGGTACATGCTCAATTAATGACTCTACAGCCTCTACGGCGGTAGAGTCAAAGTTTTCAATTTGTTCTTTTATTGCCATTAGGGCTGCTTGTATTGCTTTATCTTCAAAAGTATTTTGTTGTTTGTTATCAGTTTTGTTCTTATTATTTTGTTGGTTTAAAATGTGTAATGCATTATTAATGGTTTCTATGGCTGTGGTTAAAAGGTTATCTGCGTCATTAATTAATGAATCACTAATTTTGTTAATATCCTGCTCTAAGTTATTTTCTAGTTTTGCTGCATTTTGCTGCAATTGTGTTGCGCCTATGGTGCCTGCAATGCCTTTTAACGTATGTGCTATTCGGATGGCGGTTTTGGTGTCTTTATTGTTTAAACTGTCTTTTAACCTAATGATTGCGTCATTTTCTGTCGCTACAAACCGGGCTAATATTTTTAGGTAGAGTTTTTTGCTGCCGCCTAAATTAGCAATAGCTTGCTGGGTGGTAAAACCTTCAAGTTTTATTGCTTGGCTGTTATCGTCATCTATTTTTAGGGGGGCTTTGGTTGTTTTATTTTGACGGTTACTATCGGTTTTTATCCATTTTGATATGCAGTTAAACATTTTGTTTGGATCAATGGGTTTGGCTATATGGTCACTCATCCCAGAGTCTAAACATTTCTTCACGTCTTCTATCATGGCATTTGCAGTCATGGCAATAATGGGTAAGTTTTTAAAGCGTGGGTCTTGTCTTATTTTTTGTGTGGCTTCATAGCCGTCCATTATTGGCATTTGTATGTCCATTAATACGCAGTCAAAGTGCTGCATACTCACTTGATTAACCGCTTCTAGCCCATTGTTGGCTGTAAAAACGTTAACATTGACTAGTTCTAATAGCTCGGTTGCCACTTGTTGGTTGATAAGGTTGTCTTCTACCAGCAATATATTGGCACCATTTAAGTTATTAACTTGGCAGTTTAGTGTTTTAGGCTCGTTTGTGTTTTCTTCTTCTGGTTTGTGGTCCATAACAATCATCGACATGTCAAACAAGGTGGATACCGATACAGGTTTACTTAAAAAGCCGTCTAAATCTTGGCGGGTTATGTGTTGCAGTAGGTCACTTTTGTCATGGGCGGTAACGATAATAACTTTAGGTATGATAAGTAATTTTTTATTGTTAATAATACGTTGTCTAGTTTCTACACCGTCCATTGTAGGCATTTTCCAATCTAAGTATATTACCTGGTAAGGCTGTTGGTTTTTATCAGCCATTTGTATCATTTCTAATGCTTCTTCACCACTGGCGGCAAGGTCGGCATTAAATAATAAAGATTGTGCCAGCTGTTGCATAATCTCTCGCGAAATAGGGCTGTCGTCAACAATTAATACTTTTAGGTTTTTTAAATTGGGTTTTGGAATAATATTGACTAAATCAAAGCCGTTTGAAAGTTCAAATTGAGCCGTAAAATTAAAGGTACTGCCTTTTCCGAAGGTGCTGTTTGCCCATATTTTACCACCCATCATGTGGGTTAGTTGTTTGCTTATAGACAAACCTAAACCGGTACCGCCGTATTGTCGGGTGGTTGACGAATCTGCTTGGTTGAAGGACTGAAACAACCTACCGACTTGTTCTTCTGTCATGCCTATGCCGTTATCCGAAACAGAAAATTGCAACGTTGTGTGGTTATTGTCCAGTTTTATCAGGCTTATTTTTATTAGTATTTCACCCGTTTCGGTAAATTTAACTGCATTATTGGCTAAATTAATTAGTATTTGCCTTAATCGTAGTGCATCACCAATAAGCCCATTGGGTACATCTGCGTTTATTTGAATCAATAACTCCAAATCTTTTTCTTTGGTTTTAATGGAAATAATAGGGCATAAATGATCGATAACTTTTTGCAAACTAAACGGCACTTTTTCCATACTTAACTTGCCTGCTTCAATTTTAGAAAAATCTAAAATATCATTAATTAAACCCAATAATGAATTGGCAGCAATGTGTATTTTGTCTACATAGTCTTTTTGTTTGAGCGACAATTCGGTTTGTAACGCTAAATAAGCCATGCCGATAATGGCATTCATTGGGGTGCGTATTTCATGGCTCATATTGGCTAAAAAGTCCGATTTTGCTTTATTGGCCTTGTCTGCCTCATCGGCAAATTTATTAACATTGTCATTGGCCTTTTCTAATTTAATGTTATGTTCTTCAAGCACCTCACTTTTTTGAATGAGTTTTTCTTGGTTTAATTCAAGTGTTTTTGCCATGTTATTAATACGACTATGGGCTTGGTCAAGCCCTTCAACTTGGTTCGCAATGGTTTTAGATTGATTGGTTAAATAACGCCGCACCATAAAGGTTATTATTAATGTTAATAAAATAGCTATTATTGCCATAATATTAGAGTATAGTTTTGCATTCGCAATAATCAATCTGCCCGAGTTGGATTCTTTTTCAATGGTTAGGTGTTCATATTGTCTTAATTCTTCATTTAATAAGTCAAATTTATCACCTAACTTTGAAAGACCACCGAATAAGATATTGCGTGCGGACAAAATATCGTCTTGCTCTGCAAATTCTACTACTTTGTTTTGAAAAATGATGATGTCGGCTATCAAAATGTCTTGTTGCTGAATATTGTTTTTCTCAAAAGCATCTAATGTTGAGTTTTTTAATTCTTGGCGGATTTTACCTACGCGATTGCCCCAGATTGTATAATTTTGATAGTATTCATCTCGTAAAAAATAATCATCAGTTAGTACTTGCATTATTAAATAGGTACGGCGCTTGTAAGCGGCATTTATAAGATCTTCTGTTAATTGTAATTTATAAAGGCGAGCATCAATTATTTTGTTGTAATGGTTTTCTACATGTTGTAGTTGCCAGTTTGCATGGGCCACTAATATGGCTATAAAAACAATAATGACTAAATAGCCAAACGTCATTTTGGCTATCATTTTTTTTGCGGCGATTGAATACTTGTTACTTAGATTCATACTTGTTAATTTTAATGTTGGGTAGAATGACTTGTAATAGTGCAATGTTAAAGAGCTAATAGCAAATTATTAATTAAATGGTTTTGTTGTTGTATCCATAAAAAACAGTTGGTAGTATCTATGCATCAAAAAAATATAAAAAATTGGTTATGAGTAACAACAAAAAACACACTATTCTCGTTGTTGATGATATGCCAGAAAACATTGAAATATTAAAAAATATACTGGCACCTTTGTATACCGTTAAAGCCGCCATTAATGGAGAGGTTGCCTTAAAAATTGTTAATGCACAACCGCCAGATTTAATTTTATTAGATATTATGATGCCAGGAATAGATGGCTTTGAAGTATGTAAAAGGCTAAGCAGTAACGCTAAAACAAAAGACATACCGGTGATTTTTATAACTGCAAAAAATGAAACGGCTGACGAGCAACACGGTTTTGAAGTTGGCTGTGTAGACTTTTTATCTAAACCGGTGCATTCACTTTTGGTTTTAGCACGGGTAAAAGCACACTTAGTAGTACAAGCACAAAAACAGTTTTTAAAAAATACCTTTAGCCGTTATCTGTCTGATGACGTTATGGCATCACTGCTAAACTCCAGTAATGGTTTTGAGTTGGGTGGCAAAAAACAAAAAGTGACTATTTTGATGTCAGACTTACGCGGTTTTACCGCCATTGCAGAGCAGTATGACGCGCAAAAAGTGATGGAGTTTTTAAATCACTATTTGAAGTCTATGTTTAGTGTTATTAATGATTACAAAGGTACGGTAATAGAGATAATGGGTGATGGATTGTTGGTGTTATTTGGTGCGCCCATTCAACAAAATAATGATGCCCAGCGTGCAGTGCAATGCGCTATTTTAATGCAAAAAAAAATGCTGCAAGTTAACGAAGTACTAAAAAAGAACGACTTGCCAGAGCTAGAAATGGGTATTGGTATACATACCTGTAATGTCGTTGTGGGTAATATAGGTTCAGACAAACATGCCAAATACGGCGTAGTGGGAAGTGGGGTCAACTTAACGGGTAGAATTGAATCTTACACTAAGGGTAATCAAATTTTAATTTCTCCTAGTACTTATGAAGAAAGTAAAACAATAATTAAAATTAGCGATGAAATGGATGTTAACCCGAAAGGCTTTGAACATGCCGTTAAATTGCGACAAGTTGCGTCCCTTGCCTAGAAGTACTCTAGCTTGATAGATTAATATAAAGCAAGGGGTCGACGAAATAGCCTTTAAAAAGCAATAAATATTTACCCTAATTCTAAGTCTTCGATAGAAAAAAGTTTTCTGATAGAGTAAAATAACCCCGCTTACAATGAGCAAAATATTTAAGCGGGAGCCTTCTATCAATTGGAACGCTCCCGTTTTTTTGTCTATCATTTATATCTGGAATACACGTTGACTGCAAAAGCAATTTTGGCATTAGCCGATGGAACCATCTTTAAAGGCATTTCCATTGGTATCGAAGGTGATTCGGTAGGAGAAGTGGTGTTTAATACTTCGATGACCGGCTATCAAGAAATCTTAACTGACCCCTCATACAGTAATCAAATGGTCACCCTTACCTATCCGCATGTGGGTAATACAGGCACAACACCAATAGATGCCGAATCGTCTAAGGTTCATGTTGCCGGTTTTATTATTAAAGACTTACCTTTTTTAGCCAGTAATTTTCGCAGTGAATTATCACTTGGCGACTATTTAAAAACCAACAATATTGTAGCTATATCGAATATAGACACCAGAAAACTTACCCGTATTTTAAGAGAAAAAGGGGCGCAAAGCGGTTGTTTGATAACTGGAGACAATATAGACGAAGCCAAAGCAGTGGCTAAAGCCAACGGTTTTGATGGCTTGCAAGGTTTAGACTTAGCAAAAGTTGTAACCACCGATAAAAGCTACCCGTGGGTTGATAAAACATGGGTGTTAGAAACAGACAGTCATCCAACGTTTAATAAGGCCGATGCACAATACAAAGTAGTGGCTTATGACTTTGGCGTGAAGTCGAATATATTAAGATTATTAGCAGACAGAAACTGCAACATCACCGTTGTACCTGCAAAAACAACCGCAAAAGATGTATTGGCAATGAACCCCGATGGTGTGTTTTTATCTAACGGTCCGGGTGATCCTGAGCCGTGTAATTACGCTATCGACGCGGTAAAAACCTTTTTAGATAACGACATACCATTATTTGGTATTTGTTTAGGCCACCAAATTTTAGCCCTAGCTTGTGGTGCTAAAACAGTAAAAATGAAGTTTGGACACCACGGTGCCAACCACCCAGTACAAGACTTGGCAACAAAAAAAGTACACATCACCAGCCAAAACCACGGTTTTGCGGTAGATGAGACAACCTTACCAAGTAATGTAAAAGCCACGCATATTTCTTTATTTGATGGCTCTTTACAAGGCATTAAACGTATAGACAAACCTGCATTTAGTTTTCAAGGTCACCCCGAGGCAAGCCCAGGCCCGCAAGACATTAGTGGCTTGTTTGACCAATTTATAAACTTAATGGAAGAAGGGAAAGGAGCATAACATGCCAAAAAGAGACGATATTAATAGCATATTAATAATTGGCGCAGGCCCCATTATTATTGGTCAAGCGTGCGAGTTTGACTATTCTGGCGCGCAAGCATGTAAAGCATTAAAAGAAGAAGGTTACCGTGTGGTGCTGGTTAACTCTAACCCCGCCACCATTATGACCGACCCAGAAATGGCCGATGCCACATACATCGAACCAATTACGTGGCAGATGGTTGAAAAAATCATCGAGATTGAAAAACCAGACGCAATATTACCCACCATGGGTGGTCAAACCGCATTAAATTGCGCTTTAGATTTGGATAGCCAAGGTGTATTGGCCAAACATAACATACAAATGATTGGTGCCAGTCGCGAAGCGATAGACATGGCAGAAGACCGCGATAAATTTCGTAAAGCGATGACAGAAATTGGCTTAAATACACCTAAAGCCTTTATCGCCCATTCTATGGAAGAAGCCAATCAAGGCCAAGCGCAAATAGGCTTTCCTTGTATTATTCGCCCCTCGTTTACAATGGGTGGTAGTGGCGGTGGCATCGCCTACAATAAAGACGAATTTGTTGAAATTATCACCCGTGGTTTAGATATGTCACCAACCACAGAAGTATTGATTGAAGAATCGGTATAGGCTTGTAAAGAATACGAAATGGAAGTAGTACGTGATACTGCCGATAACTGCATTATTATTTGTTCTATCGAAAATTTTGACCCGTGTGGCGTACACACCGGAGACTCTATAACGGTAGCACCGGCACAAACGCTTACCGATAAAGAATACCAAATTATGCGTAATGCATCGTTAGCTGTACTACGAAAAATAGGCGTAGAAACAGGGGGGTCAAACGTACAGTTTGCCATTAACCCTAAAAATGGGGCGATGATTATCATCGAGATGAATCCGCGTGTATCGCGCTCATCGGCACTAGCATCTAAAGCGACCGGTTTTCCTATTGCTAAAATAGCCGCTAAATTAGCTGTTGGTTATACTTTAGATGAGCTAAGCAATGACATAACCGGTGGCAAAACACCGGCATCGTTTGAGCCATCTATAGATTATGTGGTCACTAAAATACCGCGCTTCACGTTTGAAAAATTCCCCAAGGCAGACGATCATTTAACCACGCAAATGAAGTCGGTCGGTGAAGTTATGGCCATTGGCCGTACTTTTCAAGAATCATTACAAAAAGCCTTACGTGGTTTAGAAATTGATACAGATGGCCTAAATGAAATGTTGCCACGCGACATAAGTGACATCGATGCCGAAAATATACTAAGGCAAGAGTTAAGCCTACCAAGGGATAGACGGCTTTGGTATGTAGCGGATGCTTTTAGACGCGGTTACAGCGTTAAACAAATTTTTGATATTTGCGCCATAGACCCTTGGTTTTTAGCGAACATAGAAAACTTAGTGCAAGAAGAAAAAATCATAGAAGCAATGACGCTACCGGAGTTAGGTAAAGACCACTTATACCGCTTAAAACAAAAAGGTTTTGCCGACAGCCGTATTGCGCATTGCATAGGCTGTGGCGAAAATGACGTACGTGCCGTTCGACACGAAATGAATATGCACCCCGTTTATAAACGGGTAGATACTTGCGCGGCAGAATTTGCTACCGATACCGCTTATTTATACTCGACCTACGAAGAAGAATGCGAAGCCAACCCAACCGATAACGACAAAATAGTTATTTTAGGTGGTGGACCAAACCGAATTGGCCAAGGAATAGAGTTTGACTATTGTTGCGTACATGCCGCCATGGCGATGCGCGAAATGGGTCTTGAGACCATAATGGTTAACTGTAACCCAGAAACTGTATCGACCGACTACGATACCTCTGACCGATTGTATTTTGAATCGTTAACCTTAGAAGACGTATTAGAAATATTACACAAAGAAAAGCCAAAAGGTGTAATAGTGCAATACGGCGGTCAAACCCCACTAAAATTGGCAGAAGCATTACAACAAGCGGGCGCACCAATAATAGGAACCTCACCAGATTCGATAGATTTAGCCGAAGATCGTGAACGGTTTCAACAATTAGTCGACAAAGTAGGGGTAAAACAACCGCCCAACCGTACCGCACGTAATGAAAAAGACGCAGTAACCGCGGCAGAAGAAATTGGTTATCCTTTAGTGGTTCGTCCCTCTTATGTACTGGGTGGGCGGGCAATGGAAATTGTTCATAACGAAACTGACCTAATGCGCTATATGACCGAAGCGGTATCAGTATCTAACGATTCGCCGGTATTGTTAGACCGTTTTTTAGATGACGCGATAGAAGTGGATATAGATGCCGTATGTGACGGTGAACAAGTGGTTATTGGCGCAATTATGGAACACATTGAACAAGCAGGCGTTCACTCTGGAGACTCTGCCTGTTCACTACCACCGTATACCTTGTCTAACGAAATACAAGACCGTTTGCGTGAGCAAATGAAAAAGCTCGGTTTAGCATTAAAAGTTAATGGCTTAATGAACGCCCAGTTTGCCGTTAAGGGCGACGATATTTACATTTTAGAAGTGAACCCGCGTGCATCACGCACGGTACCGTTTGTATCTAAAGCCATTGGTTACCCAATTGCTAAAATAGCGGCCAAAGTAATGGCGGGGCAAAGCTTACAACAGCAAGGTTTTACCGAAGAACACATACCTAAATTTTACAACGTAAAAGAGGCGGTGTTCCCCTTTGTTAAGTTCCCCGGTGTCGACCCTATTTTAGGCCCAGAGATGAAATCGACCGGTGAAGTAATGGCAACCGGCGGCTCTTTTGGCGAAGCCTTTTTTAAAGCATTAATGGCCGGCGGTACAGAATTACCTGCAGGTGGTAAAGCCTTTATAAGTGTGCGCGACCAAGATAAAAAGTATGCAGTCAACATTGCTAAAAGCTTAAACGCATTAGGCTTTAAAATGGTGGCAACGGGTGGTACAGCTGTCGTTATCCAAGAAGCAGGTTATGCGTGTGAACAAATTAATAAAGTAAAAGAAGGCCGACCACACATTGTAGACTTGATTAAAAACGACGATGTTGATTTAATCATTAATACCACCGAAGGTTCGGCGGCGATTGCCGACTCTTTCGAGATACGACGTGAATCGTTAAATCATAAAATTCCTTATTCCACCACTATTAACGGCGGTAAGGCTATGTGTATGGCGATGAGTTACTCGCAAGAGTTAAAACCTTATAAATTACAAGATCTTATATGAAATATAAAAGACAAACGGAGTTATTATGAGCCAATTAACCCCCTTAACTTTAGCGGGTGAAGTAAAATTACGTGCCGAATTAAAGCACTTAAAATATACCGTCAGACCAGAAATTGTCGATGCGATAGCAACAGCACGCGCGCACGGTGATTTAAAAGAAAATGCAGAATATCATGCAGCAAGAGAGCAACAAAGCTTTAACGAAGGCCGCATTAAATTGGTAGAAGGCACGGTTTCAAACTCTCAAATTATTGATGTGTCGCAAACCAATGTAGGCGATAAAATTGTTTTTGGTGCAACTGTCACCCTGTTTGATTTATCAACAGAAGAAGAAGTAACCTATCAAATAGTGGGTGATATAGAAGCCGATATTAAACAAAAATTAATTTCGGTAAACTCCCCCATTGCAAGGGCAATGATTGGTAAAAGTACCGATGATGAATTTGAGTTTAAAGCACCAAATGGTAAAAAAGAATACGAAGTGGTAGCCGTCGTATATAAATAATCATTTTTAAATGAAAATAGGGGGCTAAATGGACAACAAAAAAGGCACGCTTTATATTGTCGCCACCCCAATTGGTAATTTAGGCGACATGACACACCGCGCTATTGGCGTGTTAAACGCGGTAGATTTAATCGCCGCAGAAGACACCCGCACCAGCGGTAAGTTGTTGCAACATTTTGATATTAAAACACAATGCATTGCCTACCACGAACATAATGAAAGAAGCAGCAGTGGCAAGCTAATAGCGTTATTGGCACAAGGCAAAAATATTGCTTTAATTTCTGACGCTGGCACGCCATTAATTAGCGACCCCGGTTACATTTTAGTCGCCCAAGCCCATCAAGAAAGCATTAAAGTAGAGCCAGTTCCTGGTTCATCGGCGGTTATGGCCGCATTATCAACGGCGGGTTTAGCCACCGATCGGTTTTTATATATTGGCTTTTTACCCTCTAAAAAATCGGCCAGAGATAAAACCCTAAAAGACTTGCAAGGGGTCGACGCTACGATGGTTTTTTATGAGTCTTGCCATCGTATTGAAGATTCTATAAAAAGTTTTATTGATGTTTTTGGCGAACAAAGACGTGTTTGTTTTGCCAGAGAAATTACCAAACAGTTTGAAACAATCAAACAGACAGATTTTAAAAACCTGCTAGACTTTGTTGCTAATGACGACAACCAAAAACGCGGAGAAATTGTTTTAGTAGTCGAAGGCAAAGTAAAAGTAAAAGATGAAATAAATTATCAAAATTTAGATAATCTTTTAAAACCATTACTGCAATATCTGCCACCAACATCGGCGGCTAAAGTGGCTAGCCAGTATTTGCAGTTAAAAAAGAAAGTGTGTTATCAACGCGCAATAGAGCTGTCTCAAAACTCAATTTAAACGAATCTAGGAAATGTATATGAACAAATTTTTAATTATTGCACTGCTTCTTAGTAGTTCTTGGCAGGTATTTTCTCACTCAAAAATAGTAGAGGCTTACCCCGTTAGCGAAATTACTCCCCGTGTATTTGTTCTTCATGGGCCAAAAGGCTTACCGAGTGTGGCTAATAAAGGTTTTATGAATAATCCTGCTTTTATTATCGGTGATAAAGGTGTGATAGTTGTTGACCCAGGTTCTAGCGTTTATATAGGCCGTATGTTAATTAAAGCCATACAAAAAAGAAGCAACTTACCTGTTACCCATATATTTAACACCCATGTGCATGGCGACCATTGGTTAGCAAACCACGCTTTTGTAGATAAATGGCCCGGTGTTACCATTTATGGTCATCCAAATAAAATTGCTATGGCACATGACGGAGAGGCAGAATCATGGCTTGCCACAATGGACACCCTAACTGAAGGTTTAACAAAAGGCACCAAAGCATACCCTGCCAACAGCAAAAGTAATGATGGTGATGTGTACAAAATACACGGCTTAACTTTTAAAATACATGCGCCAGACAATGCACATTCTAAAACCGACATTATGGTGGAGTTGGTAGAAGACTCGGTGGTATTTTTAGGCGACAACGTTTTTTATCAACGCATTGGTCGGTTAGACGATGGAACATTTAAAGGCAATATTGAGGCGTGTAATGTGGCACTAGCAATTAACGCCACACATTATGTACCGGGTCATGGCCCTACAGGTGGCAGTATTGTGGTTGAGTCGTATAAACGCTTTTTAGAAACCATTTTTAACTTAACGGCTAAGCATTATGAAGACGATAAAGAAGATTATGAAATTAAACCCCTAATAGACAAGCAACTAACCGAGTTTAAAAACTGGGACGGTTACGACGGTGCATTGGGCAAAATGATCAGCTTGGCTATTTTAGAAATTGATGCGAGTGAAGAGTAAAGGGTTAATCAGGACTTCCTTGAGGAAGAACTGATTAACTGGGTTAGAATTGCGCTGAGAAAAAAGTGTCGCTATTTTTCGCGAAGTGAGTCGTAATAGTCGCTCTATTGCAACGAACTTCGGGGAAAATAGCGACACTTTTAGCCAGTGCAAAATAAGCTCAGTTGATCAGTTCTTCCTCAAGGAAACCCTGAACTGCATTCATCAATCAGCTCGCACCAGTGCTGTATAGGTATGTTTAAATCGGCATGTAAATGATTAATGCAGCCAATATTATTACTGACCACTCTATCGGGTAAATTAACGGTTAAATCGTTAACTTTGTCCTTTTTAATTTTGGTAGATAATTGCGGGTTCATTGCCGAATAAAGCCCAGCAGAACCACAGCATAAGTGGGCATTGTTTGTGTCTACCAAATTAAAACCTAATGCCGTTAAATTACCGTCTAAAGTGTTTGGGTTTTTTTGCCAATGTTGTAAAGAGCAGGGTGTATGGCAAGCAATTTTTTCATTTGTTGGTGTTACATTTAGCGTTTTTAGCTTCGCTAAATCAAAATAATCAACGCTGTCATACGTTGTTTTTAGTAACTTTTTTGCTTTATTAGCATATTCGCTAACGCCTTCTAAGTGTTGGGCATACTGTTTAATAAATGCGCTGCAACCGCTAGCGGTTATCAATAATGGTTGCTTTTCTTTTGCCCAAATATCAATATTACGTTTCATTTTTTTAATGGCAGCAGGTTTATTGCCTGCATGCCAGTCTATCGCGCCACAGCATTGTTCTTTGTCACAATGGATGGCTTTGGTTTGGCTTTTATGCAGCAAGTTTTCTATACTTTGGTTAATTTCGGGGGCTAAAACACGCTGTACACAGCCTTTAAACAATATAACCTGTTGTTTTATGTTACTGGGTAAGGGCAAGGGGTCGACGCTACGGGGTGTTTTAAACGTCGCTTTTAAAACATTGGGTAACAAAGGTTTGGATAACTTAAATGCTAAAAAGATTAATGAAAAGCGAATGGGGTAGGGCAATGTTTGTGTGAAGAACCAATATTTTAGTTTGGTAATAAAACCATTAGAGGTCGACTCTTTTAATATGTCTTGTCCTATTTCATACAACTTTCCGTACTCAACACCCGACGGGCAAGTGCTTTCACAGTTTCTACATTGCAAGCACAAGTTTAAATGCTCTAAAGTAGTTTTAGTGGCGGGTTGCCCTTCTACTATTTGTTTGATTAAATAAATACGTCCGCGTGGCGAGTTAAGCTCGTTACCGGTTTTTAAATAGGTCGGGCAGGTGGCATTGCAAAAACCGCAATGTACACAACTGCGGAGTATTTTATCGGCCAGTTTGCCTTTGGCAGTATTGGCATATTTAGGGGCAAGGTTGGTTTGCATTGTTTAACCCCCGCAATTAATAAGTTGGTAAGGGTCAAAGGCCAGCTTTAGTTTTTGTTTGTATATGTCTAACAGCGTTGGCTTTTTTCTTAATTGCTTATTAGCCTTAAACAATTGTGCAGCCGCTAAGTTTTCTGGTTTATTATCACTTTTTAACCATCGTAAACCACCTGCCCAATCTATTAATATTTCATCTGTTGGTGCCAGTTTTATGGCGGGTGCGTCTACTGCGGTATTCATTTTATATATAGACTGTCTGGATGGGTCATATTTAAAAATAGGGTGGCTGTAATTATTTAATGTTTGCCAAATAGTGTTATTTGCATGTTTATATTCATGCGGACAAGTTTTTTGAAATGTTTCAACCGAATCTTGATAACCTGAAAGCTGAATGGTTAGTTGTTGCTGGTAATAAGCCATGGCACTAATTGGTGAGGCTTTTTGGCGATAATGGTTCATTAACTTTATAGCAGAAGACTGGTTAGCTTCAATAACAATACTTTGCGTTGTTTGCGCCATAGGGATAACTTTAATGGCCATGTCTAAAATAATGCCATATTGACCAAACGCACCCACTTGCAAGCGCGACAAATCAAAACCTGCTACATTTTTAATAACTGCACCACCAAACACGCAGTTTTCTGCCAAGCCATTTAACATTCTAACACCCAAAATAGCATCTTTTACAGAGCCTAAAAAGGGCAATGTCGAACCCGTTAAACCACAGGCAACAATGCCACCAATAGTGGTTTTGTCAGACAATATTGGGGGGCTAAACGGCAGTTGTTGGTGGTGTTTTGCCAAGGCTTGGTTTATTTCGTTTATGCTTGTTCCAGCCCTTACTTGTATCACTAACTCATCGGGTGCGTAATGAATAATGCCAGTATGTTGCGAAACATCAATGGCTTGACCGCTAAGGTTATGATTACTAAATAAACCTAAACTGTTGCCATTAATAATTTTAACCGCTTGTTTATTTTCTACCGCTTCGGTTAATTGTTGGTGTATTTTTTGACTGTTATCTGGCACGGTTAAAACCTTTCCAATTCGGGGAAGGGTAATTCGCCATTATGCACATGCATTGCGCCCAATTCTGCACAACGGTGCAGTTCGGGGATGGTTTTATTGGGATTGAGCATCTTTTTATCGTCAAAAGCTGCACGTACACGGTGAAACTGATCCAGTTCTGCTTGGCTAAATTGGTCGCACATTTGGTCAATTTTTTCCATACCTACGCCATGTTCCCCCGTTATAGTGCCGCCTACTTTAATGCTTAGTTTTAGTATTTCTGCACCAAAGGCTTCGGCTTTATGTAGTTGTTCGGCCTCGTTTGCATCGTACAATATTAGTGGGTGTAAATTGCCGTCACCTGCATGAAATACATTGGCAACGGCTAAACCGTATTTTTTAGACAAACCGTAAATAGACTCTAAAACAAAGGTTAATTGCGCTTTAGGTATGGTGCCGTCCATGCAGTAATAATCGGGCGCAATACGACCGACTGCTGGAAAGGCGTTTTTACGGCCTTTCCATAAAAGCTCAGCTTCGGTTGCATCTTTGGCTATACGTAAGTCAAAACAGTTATTGGCTTTTAGCAAGGGGTCGACGATTTTAAGCTGTTCTTCAATGTCCGACTCGGTGCCGTCCAGTTCACAAATTAATATTACCTCTGCATTTAATGGGTAACCAACCTTAACAAAAGCTTCGGCCGCTTCTATGGCTAGTTTGTCCATCATTTCTAAACCTGCAGGTATTACGCCACTGGCGATAATGTCGCTAACAGATTTACCTGCATCGGCAATGGTATTAAATGCGGCTAACAGCACTTTTATTTTTGGGGGTTTGGGTTTTAGTTTAACGGTGATTTCTGTAAAAATGCCTAATAAACCTTCGGACCCTATGATAAGAGGGATAAGTTCACTGCCGTCGCTATCTAAACTGTCAGAGCCTATTTGTAAAATATCACCATTAGCTGTGACCAATTCTATTGCTTGAATATTATGTACCGTTAAACCGTACTTTAAGCAATGGACACCGCCCGAATTTTCTGCAACATTACCGCCAATGGTACAAGCAATTTGAGACGAAGGATCGGGTGCATAAAATAAACCGTATTTTGCCACCGCTTGAGAGATCGCAATATTACGCACACCAGGTTGTACTTTAGCGGTTAACTGGTTGGGGTTAATTTCTAAAATGTTATTGAGTTTACTTAAACTTAATAAAACACCGTTTGTAGCAGGTAAAGCCCCACCAGATAACCCCGTACCCGCACCACGCGATACTATTGGCATATTGCAGTTATAACAAGCTTTAATAATGGCTATAACTTGTTCTTTATTATTGGGTAAAAAAACCGCCAGTGGTAATGCTTGGTAAGCAGACAATCCGTCACACTCAAAGGGTGACATGGCTTCTTTAGTGGTTAAAATATCCAGTTTAGGAAAAGATTTTTTTAATTTACGTAATAATGCGTTTAAATTTTTATTCATTTAAAAGTAGTGATATTAAATTTATATCTAAAAATGCCATCTAAATATTCGGGTGATAAATTTAACGGTGATGAATAAGTAATGGTTTCATCAAGCGTGTCATAAACTTTTAAAATGGGTAAACCTTCTAATAAATTATCTTGTAAGTATTTTTTTAATACGGGGCGCGAGCGATAATTAGCAATTTTTTTAGAAATAAAATTAACAAAGGGGAAAACGACACTAACATTATTGCAGGGCGGTAACCGTGCGACCTTATAACGCCCTCCCAAATAACGAAGCAGTTCTGGAGAGGCATAATCTAAAATAACACCCATTACACTGCGTAAGTCTTTATTTTCTATTTCGTCTGGGTCATCAAAATAAAGGATAAATGTTTGGTTGGTTAACACGGATTGTTCCATAAACAAACTACGTTCGACAAACTCTAAAACCGTATCACTGTTTTTATAATTGCCAAGGTGTGTTTCGTAAACAATCCAACGTTCACCTTGGGTTACATGTTCGGTTTTAATCGAAGCAAATAACCCCGAATAAATTAAAAATCCAAAAGCGGTAAAAGCAAATATAAAAAAGGTTTTAAGAAAAGCATTCATAATGGGTTTGCATTTGGCGTAAACGTTAATTAATTATAAGCTAAAGCCTAAAAAGAAAACAGCGATAAGGGGCAACCCCCTATTTTTTATATGGGCATTAGGGTCTAAACTGCTATTTGTCCGTTTAAATCAAAATAGAGCCATTGGTCGTAAAGTTAGGTTTAAAGGTGAAAATTTTATAAAATAGTCGCCTCTAAACTAAAAAAGACAGAGCTACTATGAAAAAAACGACCATTTTACTTACCTATATTACGCTAAGTTTATTTAGCCAGTTTGCATTAGCGATAGATGAATCGTTGTTAAAACAAGCTAGAGAGCAACAACAACTGGCTATAAATGGCGATGAAAGCGCAACAAAAAAAGCGTTTGAATTATTTGAACAATTACAAAAAAAGTCCCCCAAAAGTGCCATGCTTTTAGCTAATTTAGGCAGTATAGAAACAATAAAAGGGCGTGACGCTTGGATGCCTTGGAATAAAATGGCTTATGTTGAAGCTGGCCTAGACAAAATTGACCAAGCATTAGATATGATAGAAAGTGACTCGTTTAAAGATTCTAAAATAACCCATGTTTGGCAAAGTATAGAAACAAGAACGGTTGCCGCCAATACCTTTATCAGTTTACCCAGTATGTTTAATCGTCATGAAAGTGGTAAAGAAGAATTGGTTTTATTATTGTCGTCGGCTAAATTTAAAAACTCACCTAAAAATATCAAAAACAGTGCCTATAGTTTGGCCGTTACCGTCTCAAAAAAAGAAAATAGAAATGATTTGGTTAAAGATTACCAAAGCATGATAGAAAAATAATTCGGCTCTTAAAAGGATTAACTGTGTCTGAAAAAATTTTAGAATGTTTGCAAGTGAGTAAAACCTATAAACAAGGCGAATGTGATGTTGTCGCATTAAAATCGGTAAATTTACGTTTAAACGCGGGTGAATTTACTGCTTTAATTGGGCCTTCTGGTTCGGGTAAAAGTACCTTATTAAATATTTGTGGGCTTATAGATTCGCCATCTATAGGAGAAGTACATTTTTTAGGTGAAAATTTAAATACGCAAAGCGTAGCCAATCAACAACGTTTAACACAGTTGAGACGCGACAAAATGGGCTTTATCTTTCAGGGTTTTAATTTAGTACCGGTAATGACCTTATTTGAAAATGTTGAATACCCATTAACCTTAACCAACTTAACCAGCAAACAAAGAAAACAAACAGTAATGGACATGCTCGAAAGGGTCGGCATTGCACAGTACAGCAAACTGTAATGGTCAAGTAAAACTGTAGGAATATTAAGCCACATTTAGTAAATTTTGTC
>CAZPSE010000006.1:0-66369 GCA_964589575.1 uncultured Gammaproteobacteria bacterium
ATGGATAGATGAATTGAGCTTTTTTTGTCAAAATTTCTCTACAGGCAAAGCTTTATCTGGTAATATCTCCTGCATATAAATAAGTCAAATTCACTGTGTTTGTATATCTATTTAGGTATGCAACATTTGTGAAATTAAACCGATAGGATTCAGAATGAAATCAAAGTTAATTTTAGGAAATAGTTTATTAGTTATTGCTTCGGCACTTTATAGCTCAGCTACTTTTTCGTACAGTATAGAGATGACCAAAGTAGATGAAGTTGGCAAAACTGTCTCTATTGGGGGAACGGTAGTACCTTATAAGGAAGTGACTTTGGCTGCACAAATGCCCGGTCGGGTACAATACATATTTGGTGAAGAAGGGGATAAAGCCAAAAAAGGGAATGTCTTAATCGCTTTAGGCGATGACGCGTTACGCGCTAAACGTAGACAGGCTGTAGCTGGCTTAATACAAGCTGAAACAGCCCTTAAAAATGCACAAGTGCAATACTCAAAAGAATTATGGTCACCCAAATCTGACGATATTAATGCCATGCCTGGTATGGGCATGCCGTCAATGTTTGATAAGTTTTTCACTAGAAATGTAGGTAGCGCAATGGGTTATGGCGATAATGACTTAGATCGCCGTGCTGATTTATTTAATCAAAGCTCTAATGTTTCAAATGCGCGTTCTGTAGTTTTGCAAGCTCAATCTAATATAGATCAATTGGATACAAAACTTCGTGATGCCAAATCTATTTCTGCATTTGATGGTGTTATTGTTAAAAAATTCGTAGAACTGGGCGACACGGTACAACCTGGTACACCTTTAATTACAATTGCTCAAACAAAATTTTTAAGAATACGCGCAGAAATACCAGCACGCTTGGTTACAGGTTTAGTACGTGGTGAATTTGTAAATGCACGCTTAGATGTTGGCAACACGCATGTTAAAGCTAGAATATCTCAAATTTATCCAGTTGCTGATGAACACAGGCATACCGTTACCGTTAAGTTTGACTTGCCAAAAGGCATACCTGGTGGGCCTGGCATGTATGCAGAAATTTCTATACCCGATATTAATGTAAAAGCTAAAGCGTTCCCAATTATTTCCAAAAAAGCGATTATTAATAAAGGTTCGTTGCCTTATGTTTATATCCTTAATGACAAAGAAGGAGCGGAACTGAGAATAGTTAGAACAGGATCAGATGCTGAAAAAGGTTATATTACCGTTTTATCAGGTATCAAAGAAGGAGAAAAAGTTATAGTGAATCCTCCCATAGATATTAAACCCGGTTGGATGCCAAAAAAAGAAGGCTAAATAAAACACACACACTATAAACCATTACTAAAGACAAGAGACTATGTCAGATAAAAATCACGATACCGAAGAACTTGGTTTAGCTGGAAAACTTGCTAAAAACTTTATACATTCACCCTTATCACCGCTACTACTCATTGTTTCCTTAGCCGTTGGAATTATTGGTTTAATATTAACACCACGTCAAGAAGACCCGCAAATTTCGGTACCTATGGTCGATATTTTTGTTGGTTATCCTGGTGCATCAGCTGATCAAGTTTCAACCTTAGTTGCCGTTCCATTAGAACGAATGATGAGCGAAATAACAGGTGTTCGGCATGTTTATTCTGCCTCTCAAAGAGAAATGGGAATGGTGACCGTGCAATTTGAAGTAGGCCAAGAAATGGAAAAATCCATTTTTAAAGTTTATGACAAAATTCATTCTAATAAGGATGTTATGCCCGCAGGCGTACAAGGTGCTTTAATTAAACCAAAAGCCGTTGACGATGTACCAGCTGTTACTTTAACGTTGTGGTCAGAAGAGGTTGCTGATTTTGAATTGCGCTTGTTAGCATTGGATGTTTTACAAAAAATAAAAGAAATACCAGACACAAGCGCAAGTTTTATAGTGGGTGGTCGTTCTAAACAGGTACGTATAGAACCCTTGCCAGAAAAACTAGCAGGTTACGGTGTAACTTTAGGTGCCCTAGCTAATACCATCAAAACAGCCAATTCAGAAATGGGAGTAGGCACGGTCGAAGCATGGGATTCATCATTTAGTATTTATACAGGGTCGTTTTTAACTAACGCAGCAGACATTGAAAAACTAGTCGTAGCCATTATTAATGGTGCGCCCGTATATATGAGTGATGTTGCCAATGTAATAGATGGCCCAGCTGAAACCAAAAATTTAGTACATTACTATACAGGTAACGCCTATCAAGGTGATGCGAACCTCGATATGGGCGCGCCAGCGGTTACAATCGCCATAGCCAAGAAAAAAGGTAGTAATGGTGTCACCGTAGCACAAAACATTTTAGATAGAGTTGAGTCATTAAAAGGCACGCTAATACCCAATAACGTAATGGTAGAAATCACCCGTAATTACGGTGAAAGTGCAGACAAAAAAGTAAGTTCATTGCTTCAAAAATTATTTATTGCCACTGGCATCGTCGTATTGTTGGTTTGGGGGTTTTTAGGTATTCAAGCTGCAACAGTTGTTTTAATTGTCATCCCCGTTGTAATATTAATAACTGTTTTTGCTGCGCTAGTACTGGGTTTGACTATTGATAGGGTTAGTTTATTCGCACTAATTTTCTCAATTGGAATACTAGTAGATGATGCTATTGTTGTGGTCGAAAATATCTATCGGCGATGGTTAATGCGAGGTGAAATTCATACAGGAACATCTATAGATGCTGTTAGAGAAGTAGGAAACCCTACTATTTTAGCGACCTTTACAGTTATAGCAGCGTTAATGCCAATGGGTATGGTACGCGGAATGATGGGTCCGTATATGAGCCCGATTCCTATATTGGGTTCAGTAGCCATGATATTTTCATTGTTTGCTGCATTTACTTTTACGCCTTGGTTGGTAATGCGTATAAAACCTTCTATGAAGCGTTTAAAACAAATGGAAGCAAAAGAGCATAAACAAGAAGTGTTTTATGAAAAATTGTATCGCTCAATTTTGATTCCATTAATTTCAAGCAAAGCAAAAGGGCGTCTATTTTTAACATTCTTGTTTGTCTTGTTTTTTGCAAGTTGTTCTTTGTTTTACTTTAATGTTGTAAAAGTAAAAATGTTGCCATTAGACAATAAGCCAGAATTTAACGTGGTTATTAATTTCCCAGCGGGTACGGCACTACCTGTTACCGAAAATTTAATACGAAAGCTGTCTCATAAAATAAAACAAATTGAAGAAGTAACCGCTTTGCAAACTTATGCAGGCACCGCATCGCCTTATAACTTTAATGGTTTGGTACGTCATACTTATTTACGAGAATCACCTTGGCAGGGCGATATACAAGTTCAGTTAACCGATAAAGAAACGAGAGAGCGCACAAGTCACGAAATAGCCGTAGCTGTACGCGCCATGGTTAGGCCTATTGTTAAAGCTTATGGTGCAAAAGTACAAGTAGTAGAAATGCCACCAGGTCCTCCAGTACTTCAATCTGTTGTTGCAGAAGTTTATGGACCCACAGATGAAATTAGGCGACAAGTCGCGACAGATTTAACCGCTATGTTTGAAGAGGCTGAAAATTTAACAGATGTTGATAATTTAATGCAAAAAGAATATGACGTTTGGCGTTTTGAAGTGAATACTGAAAAAGCAAACCGCCGTGGTGTTTCTGTTGAAGAAATTAATAAAAACTTGCTTATGGCAATGGGTGGTTTTGTTTTAGGCGACATTAAAGTAGGGCATGTATTAGAACCACGTGAAATTGTTTTACAAATACCCATGTCTGCAAGAGCAGAGTTTTCGAGAATAGGTACCTTGCCCATTATGAGTAGTCAAGGTTATACCATTCCACTTTCTGAACTGGGCGAATTTATAAAAGACAAACAAAATAAAATTATTTTCCATAAAGACTTAAGACCCGTAGAGTTTGTAACGGCAGAAGTTCAAGCACCATTACCTGCACCTGTATACGGCATGTTTGAGGTGGGCGATAAGTTGGACGATTATACCGCACCAGATGGTGTTAAATTGTCGGGCGAATGGTTTGGCCCACCTGCAACATCGGATGTTTCAGGGTTTGAGTGGACAGGGGAGTGGACAGTAACCTTTGAAACATTTAGAGACATGGGTATAGCATTTGGAGGCGCAATTTTATTAATTTATATGTTGGTGGTTTGGGAGTTCGGTAACTTCACATTGCCAGCTATCATTATTTCTCCAATTCCTTTAACGTTAGTTGGTATCATTCCTGGTCACTGGATAATGGGGGCTGAGTTTACCGCAACATCAATGATTGGTTTCATTGCCTTGGCGGGGATAATCGTCAGAAACTCGATATTAATTGTAGATTTTACCAATCAACGAGTTAGAGCTGGTGAAGAGTTAGTCGAGGCTGTGATTACATCTTGCAAAGTAAGAACACGGCCAATTTTAATTACCGCTTTAGCTTTAATGGGCGGATCATTGGTTATTCTTGCTGATCCTATATTTCAAGGTATGGCAGTTTCATTGTTGTTTGGAATGTTTGTATCTACATTATTAACGCTTATTGTTATTCCATTAGGTTGTATTACTGCAAAGTCATCTTTTGTTTTTGATACTGACCCTGACAATGGAGGATTTGGCGGAGGTGGACAAGTGTTGCCAAGCTCTACTCCTCCTAGTGATGCGCATGTATCTAAAGTAAAATCGTATGAACCCAGTATTATTGAAAAATTTATTGGTTTGTTATCTATAATTGCTATATATATTGGGCTTTTATGGTCAATGTTAATGTCTATTATGCCCGCACCGATAAGAAACTTTTTTGAAAAAGTAACAGGCTTTTTAGCCATTATTAAAATTTACTTAGGATTGTTGTTATCGCCTTTATTCGCCTTTTTTAAGTCTAAAGAGCCAGAGCCTACTGCTGTAAAAGCTCAAGTGCCTGTGCCTGCATCGACAAACACAGATACTAAGGCCAAAGAAGAAACTAAAGCCAAAGAAGACACTAAAGCCAAAGAAGACACTAAAGCCAAAGAAGACACTATTTCTAAAAAAAGCACATCGAAGAAAAAGGCTACTAGTAAAAAGAAAACAACATCAAGTAAAAAAACAACCAGCAAAAAAAATGTAAGAAGAGGGATTAAGCTTAAAAAAGATTTGGAGTAAAAAGTGAATTATTATGAAGACTAATTTATTCTTATTAAGCTTTAGTTTAATAAGTTTTATAGCAACTGCAGATACTAATATAAAGCCGCCTCCAGGGCCTTATATTAGTAAGTCTATGGCGATGAAGTTACAACAGGTATTAGAAACAACTGTAGATGCGCCACATTTTAATTCGTACCCAGAGTTTGAAAATTCAAATTCAAACAAGCTAATAATCATTCCTCAAGCAAAACTTCAAAAACCGGTTATAAGCAAAAATATACAAAAAGAGGATGCTTTTCAAAAGTATCCCCGTATTAATCAACAAAATTTAACCGAACCATTAGTGATTAAAAATAAAAACATAATGTATGATCAAAAGACGAATGATAATACAAAAAATTTTTGGGATGTTGATCCTAAATTTTTACACGATGAAAATAAAGAATCACATTTACCCAAAAATAAGTTTTTAGAATATCCACCTCTATAATGAAAAAAAACGTATTAAACTTATTATTTTTAACGTTACTTTTTAGTGATAACGCATTTTCTATAAGCTATGAAGCAACAGCGATGTCAAAAACCAATAACCTTACGTCAAGCAGTAAAGTTTTTGTAAAAGATAATAAAGTTAGAATTGAGTATGCAGCCAATGATGAAAAGTTTATTCAAATTAGTAATCCTTCAAAAAAACGCAGTTGGGTTTTATTAGAAAAAGATAAAACTTACATTGAGTCTAAAACTTCGATGGATCTTTTGCCTAAATCGTTAAAAATAAACTTAAAAAAACTGTGTAAGCCTAAAAATATAAAATGTTTTAAAGGCAAAGAAAAGTGGATAAATGGAAAAAAAACCCGAGAATGGAAAATTGAACTGTATAAAAACAAATCAAAGACGGTTTCTTATCTTTGGGTCGATAGTGTATCTGGCATACCTATCAAACAAAAATATGCTGATGGCAGTTATACAGAGTTAAAGTTTATTAAAAATGAATTGGTAAATAATCGAAAAACACAAAAGTGGCAATTAACTTTGGTAAATAGGCTAAAACAAAAAATACATGTTTATCAGTGGTTTGATCCTAAACTTAATTTAACAATAAAAGAACTTTATCCTGATAATTCTGTTAAAGAACTAAAAAATATTAAAATAAAAAAACTTAAAGATAGTCTGTTTACGCTACCTAAAGGTTATGTAAAAAATACTCAGTTAAATAATTAAAATAATAGGAATAGGTAATATATGGTTACTGTAATAGGAAACTTAAAAGGCGGAACAGGTAAAAGTACAGTTACCTTTAACCTTGCAATTTGGTTATTAGCATCCGATAAAGATGCGGTTATTTATGATTTGGACCCACAACAAACACTGAGTGATGTAGCAGAAGTTCGCAAAGATGAAAATATACAACCCGCTATTAAAGTAAAAAAGACCTTATCTACTATAAAAAAAGATATTGAAGATGGTAAAGAAATTTTAATAGACATAGGCGTGTCTAACATGACCGCTGTGAAAAAAGCGATTGCTTTAGCTGACAGAGTGGTTGTGCCTATTCAACCTAGTCAGGCGGATATTTGGGCGACTCAACGGTTTTTAAAAGTGATTAAAGAGGCTGCTGGAAATAGAAAAATTGAAGTATTGGGTTTTGTTAATAGAGCCGATACGCATCACGCTGTGCGAGAAACAGCAGAAACCGAAGAAGCCATTCAGTACTTACCAGGCATTAAACATTTGGACGTACGTTTGTATCAAAGAACGGCTTATAGACGTTCTTTTAGTGAAGGCTTGGCAGTTTTTGAGATGGGTTTATCATCTAAAGCGGCTAAAGAAGTCATGAAATTTTCTCACTTACTTTATAAAGACGTCAAGTAAAATGGAAAGTATTTTTAAGTTTTTTTTGGGTAAATTAATCTTTTTAGTTTTTTTAGGGCTAATTGCTTACATCGTTGTGTTTAAAGAGAATATAGTTTCTGAATTTACAAAATATCAACAATCTAGCAAAGAGCTTGTTATAACCAAAGCTGAAGTAAAAACGCCTAATAAATTAGTTTTTGTCAATAAAGTTGATATTGAACCTTCACCCAAAGCGACTTTAAATACAGCTAGATTACTTTTTCTGGATAAAAACTATTCAGCATCAATTAATGAATATAAACGGTTGATTAAAACCAATAAGTCTAATGTTGACTATCACGGAGAATTAGCCAATGTGCTTTATGGCACCGGTTTAATAGATGAAGCTGTAAAAGAATTTTATTTGACAGCCGAGCTTTTAATAGAACAAAATGACTTATTTAGAGTCCAACGAATTCAAAATGTCTTGTCTACTTTAGATGAAGAAAAATCCAAAAAAATATTAAAAGACATTACTAATGCACGAGGCATTAATAAAGAACTTTAAACTTAATAGAGAAAATAATGTTTAATAAACCCAGCCAAGAAATAGAAGAAAAACTAAATAATTTAGTTACTCATCTAAAAGAAGAAAACCCAATATTAATTGAAGTAGTTGATGATTTTAGATCAATAGACTTAGTAGGCCGAAGATTAGGGCTAATAACTGCGGATGAATCGTATACTGCTAAAATTCCTTGGTGGCCATTGATTTCGATTTTAGGCACATTTTCTTCTGGTAAATCTACGTTTATTAATGATTTTATGGGTAGGACACTACAGCGATCGGGTAATCAAGCTGTAGATGATAAATTTACTGTGGTGTGTTACAGCGACAAAGAAGATGGGCGAGTATTACCTGGAATCGCTTTAGATGCTGATTTACGTTTTCCATTTTTTAAAATGAGTGACGAAATTGACAAGGTAAGTGAAGGAGAAGGACGACGTATTGATTCTTATTTACAATTAAAAACGACCACCTCAGAAATTATGAAAGGCAAAATTTTAATTGATTCGCCTGGCTTTGATGCAGATGCTCAGCGAACATCTACATTAAAAATTACCGATCATATTATAGATTTGTCTGACTTAGTTTTAGTGTTTTTTGATGCACGCCACCCAGAACCGGGTGCAATGCAAGATACATTAGAACATTTGGTTGGTAATACCATTCATCGTCCAGATTCAAACAAGTTTTTATTTATCTTAAACCAAATTGATACAACAGCGAGAGAGAATAACCCCGAAGATGTTGTAGGTGCATGGCAGCGCGCGTTATCTCAAAAAGGTTTAACAGCTGGAAGGTTTTATTGTATTTACAATGAAAAAGCCTCTGTGCCGATAGAGGACGATACATTAAGAGCGCGTTTTAAACAGAAAAAAGATGAAGACTTAGGCGACATTATGGACCGAATTCATCAAGTAGAAGTAGAACGTTCTTATAGAATTGTCGGTTCATTAGAACAAATAGCGCAAGATATAAAAGAAGTGCATGTTCCTAATATAAAAGGCTACCTTAATAGTTGGTCTAAAAAAGTAATAACCTCAGATTTTATTTTGTATGCTCTTATTATTATTGCTTGTTTATACCTTTCTATAAGTAATGGTTACTGGAATGGGTTGAGTTTAAGTGTTCCATTTTTTAATGAACTGGGCATGGCATTAAAAGGCTTAGTTGTTTTTATGGTCTTTTTTGTTTTAGCGGGTATTCACTTTATGAATCGCTCGATAATGGTTCGGTGGGTCAATAAAACGATTGTAAAAAATGGTGATGAGCAGTATCAGCGAGCGTTTAAGAAGAACACGGTTTTTTGGCGAAGTATATTTAGAGATAACCCAGTAGGCTGGAGAAGGAACAGTAAAAAACGTTTAAAAACAATTATTTCTAATACGTCTAAGTTTGTACAAAATTTAAATAATGAATTTACTAATCCATCTGGCAAAGTTGCAGAAGCTACTGCGCAAGTGGTTGAAAAAACTACTGCGGTTGAAAATACAGAAGTAAAAGAAGCAACTAAATAAAGCCTAAAAGCCCCTAAATCGTCGACCCCTTGCTTATTAGAAGTTGAAAAACCCCTAATAAATAAGCAAGGGGTCGACGATTTAGGGGCTTTTTTATGACGACAATATTTTATTAATATAAAATACCATGCTTAAAAATTAAAGCACAACACAAAGGTAATGTAATGTTTTCAAAATCAATGAATATCCAAGACTATGATTCACAGTTATGGGACGCGATTCAAAATGAAACGCAACGACAAGAAGATCATATTGAGCTAATTGCTTCTGAAAACTATACCAGCCCGCGCGTAATGCAAGCACAAGGTTCTTCTTTAACTAATAAATATGCAGAAGGTTATCCGTCTAAACGTTATTACGGCGGTTGTGAATTTGTAGATGTGGCCGAGCAACTGGCTATTGATCGTGTTAAATCTTTATTTAATGCAGACTATGCCAATGTACAGCCCCACTCAGGCTCGCAAGCTAATGCATCTGTTTATTTAGCGTTGTTACAACCTGGCGATACTATTTTGGGCATGAGCTTGGCGCACGGTGGTCATTTAACTCACGGTTCTCATGTTAGTTTTTCTGGCAAAGTTTATAACGCTGTTCAATACGGCATTGACGATGTTACAGGTTTAGTTGATTATGATGAAATTGCGGCATTGGCAAAAAAACATAAACCTAAAATGGTTGTTGCAGGTTTTTCGGCATACTCGCGTACTTTAGATTGGAATAAATTTAGAGAAATCGCAGATTCTGTAGGCGCTTATTTATTTGTAGACATGGCGCACATTGCAGGTTTAGTAGCGACAGGTTTGTACCCAAGCCCTGTAAACATTGCCGATGTTACAACCAGTACCACACATAAAACACTACGCGGCCCACGCGGCGGTATTATTTTAGCTAAAGCCAATGCAGAGATAGAAAAAAAGTTAAGCTCGGCTGTGTTTCCTGGTATGCAAGGTGGCCCTTTAATGCATGTTATCGCAGCCAAAGCTGTTGCATTTAAAGAAGCGGCAGAGCCTGAGTTTAAAGTGTATCAACAACAAGTTATAGATAATGCAAGTGCGATGGCTAATGTATTAATACAACGCGGTTACGATATTGTTTCTGGCGGTACTGATGACCATTTGTTTTTAGTTTCATTAATATCGAAAGGTATAACCGGTAAAGAGGCTGATGCCGCTTTGGGTCTTGCACATATCACCGTTAATAAAAATTCTGTTCCTAATGACCCTAAATCTCCCTTTGTTACCAGTGGTTTGCGTATTGGTACACCGGCTATGACCGCACGGGGTTTTAAAGTGAAAGAAGCTGAATTAATAGCGAATTGGATGGCAGACATTATTGATGACTTATCTAATGAAGATACTATCGTTAAGGTGCGCTCTAAAGTGTCTGAACTTTGTAAAAACTTTCCTGTTTACTCATAACACGTATCATTTATGAAATGTCCTTTCTGTTCCGATTTAGAAACGCGTGTAATCGACTCTCGGTTAACACCAGAGGGCGACAAAATAAAACGTAGAAGGGAGTGCGTTGCGTGTAAAGAACGTTTTTCTACGTTTGAATCTGCCGATGTTAGTTTCCCCAAAGTGGTTAAAAGTAACGGTACACGAGAAGTGTTTGAAGAAAGTAAGCTGTTGTCTGGCATTTCTCGCGCTTTAGAGCGTCGACCTGTGCCTACTGAGCAAGTTGAAAATGCCATTAATCAAATAAAAAAACATTTAATGTCATTAGGCGATTCCGAAGTTACCAGCAGACGCATTGGCGAATGGGTAATGGAAGAATTACGTAAGTTAGACAAAGTGGCTTATATTCGGTTTGCCTCGGTTTACCGCAGCTTTGAAGACGTACAAGAGTTTCAAGATGTTATAGATGGTTTAGAGTGACTTGAAATGAACGCTTTAAATATTAAGCTTAGTGATTGCAAAATTTTTATGAAACGCGCCATTACATTGGCAAAAAAAGGCTTGTATACAACCAACCCTAACCCTAGGGTTGGTTGCGTTATTGTAGTAAACAACCAAATAGTTGGTGAAGGTTTTCATAAAAAAACTGGCCAGCCCCACGCAGAAGTACACGCATTAAAGCAAGCAGGCGCATTAGCAAACAATGCCGATGTTTATGTCACGCTAGAACCATGCAGTCATTTTGGCCAAACTCCGCCATGTGCAAAAGCCTTAATTAAAGCCAAAGTAAAACGCGTTTTTATTGCCAGTTTAGACCCTAATCCGCTGGTTTCTGGTAAGGGTATTAAGCTTTTAGAAGATGCAGGAATTGTTGTTTACAGTGGTTTGTTATATAAAAAAGCCGCTGAGTTAAATGTTGGCTTTTTTAAACGTATGCAAACAGGCTTGCCTTGGGTAAGAGTTAAAATGGCCATGAGTTTAGATGCCCGTACTGCTATGGCATCTGGCGAAAGTAAATGGATTACAGGGGCTGAAGCTAGACAAGATGTACAAAAACTTAGAGCAAGATCGTCTGCTATTTTAACCAGTATTAGTACAATTAAGGCCGACAATCCGTCTATGAATGTACGTCTAAAAAACAAGGCATCATACGTTAAAGCACCGTTATTAGTGGTTTTAGACAGTAACGGCCAGTTAACCGGCAATGAAAAACTGTTTAGCGTTAATAAACACATTCTTATTTATAGTAAAAAAGTCAATAGCGCCTTAGAGCCATTAAAAAGTGACGTTGAAATTTGTATTGATAAATCAGAAGGTGAACTTATTAACTTAAAGTTTGTTTTGTTTGACTTAGGAAAAAGGCAAATAAATGAGTTACATGTGGAGTGTGGCAATACCTTAGCCGGTGCACTTATCTACAATGACTTGGCAGATGAACTGGTTACTTACATTGCCCCCAAACTAATGGGCAGTGCTGCTATGGCGTTGTTGAACCTTAACTTAGATAAAATGAGTCAAACTAAAAAAATGCTTTTTAAAGAAGTTAAAAGTATTGGGCAAGACATTAAAATTACATCTATTTTTAAGTGATATTAATGCGCTTTCTATTCGGCTAATAAATTAACTAAAGCGTGGTAATAAACTTCGGTCAATTGGTTTAAATCATCTACCGCTACACACTCATCAATTTGATGAATGGTTTTATTTAGTGGGCCAAACTCCAATACTTGGCTACCCGTTGGGGCAATAAACCGACCGTCAGATGTACCACCTGCGGTTGATAATTTAGTATCCAGCCCTGTCACTGTTTTTATCGCTTTTACTACGCCGCTTACTAATTGCCCAGGTTCTGTCACAAAAGGCATGCCAGACAAGTTCCAGTCTATTTTATATTCCAAATTATATTTGTCTAATATCGCGGTAAATTTTTGTTTAATATCCTCTGGAGTTAGTTCTGTAGAGAAACGAAAATTACTCATTATTTCTAATTCGCCAGGTATTACATTGTTTGCACCAGTACCCGCATTAACATTAGAAATTTGAAAAGTAGTAGCAGGGAAAAAGTCATTGCCGTTATCCCAAGTGGTGTTTATTAGCTCTTCTAATGCTGGAGAAAATGAAAATAACGGGTTGTTTGCAAGGTGAGGGTAGGCAACATGCCCTTGTTTACCAATAATGCTAAAATTGGCAGATAACGAACCTCTACGGCCATTTTTGATGGTATCACCCAGTTTATTGGTGCAAGACGGTTCGCCAACTAAACACCAGTCTATTTTTTCATTTCTTGCTTCTAATGTTTCAATCACTCTAACGGTGCCGTCTTTAGCTGGGCCTTCTTCGTCGCTGGTAATTAAATAACCAATAGAACCTTTATGGTTAGGGTAGTCGTTTACAAAACGCTTACTGGCTACCATAAAACAGGCTATAGAGCCTTTCATGTCGGCCGTTCCACGCCCGTACATTACCCCGCCGATAATATCGGCAGAAAAAGGAGGGTGTGTCCATTTATCGGCATCGCCCGTAGGCACAACATCGGTATGCCCTGCAAATACTAAAAAGGGTTTTTCTGTTCCACGACGCATCCATAAGTTTTCGGTATCGTTAAAGTTCATTTTTTCGACGCTAAAACCGTCATTTTGTAAATAGTCGCTTATAATTTTTTGACAGCCTTTATCGTCTGGCGTAACAGAATCTATTTGAATTAGTCGTTGAGTAAGGCGTATTGTTTCTGAATTTTTAGTCATTAGAAATTGTTTGGTATAGGTTAGTAATTTGAGCGGTTAACTCGCTATGTAGTTGTTTTAATTCATCTTCTTTTAGTTGTTTGTCATCAAAGTTAGAGATAAATAATACATCGTCTATTTTTTCACCAATGATGCCAATTTTTGCATTATGCACACGTATTTTATGGTCGTATAAAACTTGCGTAATTAAAGACAATATACCTGGGGCATCTGTAGCGGATATATGCAATACAGTTAAATCTTTCCAAGTAGAAAATATTAGCCGTATGTAAGGGTCAAAGTGTTGGTGAGTATGGTATTGCGTTTTACGGTGATGGGGTTTAGGTTTTTCATTGTTTTTTATAGCGTTATAAATGGCGGTATGGATTTTATCCATAACATGCCCATCTGATATGGCTTTTAAGTTATTGTCGATAATAGAAAAGTTAAATAACGATTTATTGTCTTTAGAAATAATAATGCGTGATTCTAATATATTAATATCCATTCGCTCTAAAGCGTTACAAATGATAGAAAACAAACGGTCTGTATTTTGAGTGTATATAAAAACATTACTGCATTGTTTTATATCGTCATTGTAAATATGTACCAAGGGTGCGTTAGACTGGTGGTTAATTATTGCCCGTGTATGAACAATAATGTCAAATTCATGATACCTAATAAAATAACCTTTTCTAAAACTGTCCCAAAGATCATTTATTTGTCCTAAATCACAGTCTTCTAAGGCTAATTGTTTGGTGCAAGATAATTTTTTCTCTAACACAGTTTCGTCTATGTCTATAGGGTTGTCTAAGCCTCGCCTCAATAGGTTGAGCGTTTTATTGTACAAGTCGCTTAGCAGTTGATACTTCCAGTCTGACCATGCTTGAGGGTTGGTGGCGCGCATATCGCATATAGTTAGTAAATATAACTGCCTTAAATAATTAACAGAGCCAACTCTAATAGCAAACTCGTGTATTACTTCTGGGTCGGTTAAATCTTTGTGTTGTGCGGTAGTTGACATGATTAAATGGCTGGCGACCAACCAAGACAGTAATTTGGTATCTACCGACGACATATTATGCTTTATGGCAAAATCTTTGGCTTCAATTGCCCCTAATTTGGCATGATCACCTTTACGGCCTTTGGCAATATCATGAAATAAACCGGCCAAAAATAATACTTCGTTTTTAGGCAGTTTTTTCATAATGGCGCTGCAATCAGGAAACTCGTGATTGTGTTCTTCAATAGCAAAACGTCTTAAATTACGTACCAACATTAATGTGTGTTGGTCTACCGAATATACATGGAATAAATCATATTGCATACGCCCAACAACGTTTTCAAAAGCCGGTATATAACGGCTTAGCACCCCGTAACGTGCCATGCGCCTTAGTTGATGCGTTAAACCGTCTGGGTATCTAAATATATTAATAAACAATGTCTTACAAATACTATCTGATCTAAATTCTTCATTAATTTCGTCTAAATTATTACGTATTTGGCGTATGGTTTCGGCACGTACACCAATAATTTCTTGATGGGTTGATAAGATAACAAAAGTTTCTAAAATAGCCGGTGGAAACAGTTTAAATAACTCTTCAGATTGGGTTTCTAAATAGCCGTTTCGTACCTGAAAGCGGTTGTTAATTCTTACAATTTCTTGTTTTTGGTTTTTAAATAAAATTTCTTCTTTAAACAGTTGCATTAACAGTTCATTAATTCGCGACAATTCGGTAATGGTTTTAAAGTACCGTTGCATTAGCTGTTCTATGCGGTCATTTAATCGTTCGCCTTGGTAACCCAATACGTCAGATAGGGTTTGCTGGTAATTAAACAACACTCGGTTTTCTTGTCTTTTTGCAAAACCATGCAGCAAAAAACGTATTAACCACAAAAAGTTTCTGCCTTCTATTAAAGCATTACACTCATCTTCTTGTATAAAACCTATGCGTTTCATACGGTTTAAGTCATTAACATTAAAGGCGCGTTTTAATACCCAAATAATATTATGGATGTCTCGTAAGCCACCGGGGCTTTCTTTTAAGTTAGGTTCTAATTTGTAACTGGCATCGTTAAATTTTTCATAACGAATATTTTTTTCTTCTAATTTTGCCTCAAAAAACTGCTTTTTATCCCACATTTTATCAACAGCTAAAGCGGTTTCCATTTGCTTAAATAAATCCTTTTTACCCGCAATATAAAACCCTTCCATTAAATTAGTAATAACGGTAATGTCTTTTTCTGCTTCTTGGCGGCACTCTTCAATACTACGAACGGTGCTGCCAATGTCTAAACCTGTATCCCATAAAAAGGTTATAAAACCCGATAATGTTTCTGCGTGGGTGTCTTGTGTATTTTCTTCATACAATATAACAAGGTCAATGTCAGAGTGGGGCATCAGTTCACGTCTGCCATACCCGCCTACTGCGGCTAGGCACAAGTCGTTATTGTCTTTAAAAAAGTGTGCCCAAATATTTTGTAATACAAGGTCAATGCAATAAACTTTGTATTTAACAACGGTTTCAATATCGTCTGTGTTGTTAATTAAGTAATTAACTAAGTCGTCATTGTTATTACGTATGTGTTGCTTAATTGCAATGGCTAGCTGAATATTGTTTTCGTAGTTTTTCTCAAAAAGTTGTTCAACTTCTTGCTTAATAGAATCGTAGACGCTAAATAACATTAAATGGTTTCGCCTTCGCGTAAAGTTAACACCTCTACACCTGTTTTGGTTACTAATAAGGTGTGTTCCCACTGGGCAGACAGGCTTCTGTCTTTTGTTACTACCGTCCATTCATCTTTTAAAACTTTAATTTCTTTTTTACCTAAATTAACCATAGGCTCAATAGTAAAAGTCATGCCTTCACGCAATAGGGGGCCGGAATCTTTTTTACCGTAGTGTAATACTTGTGGCTCATCGTGAAACTTTTCGCCAATGCCATGGCCGCAGTATTCGCGCACTACGGTGCAATAATTTGCTTCGGTATACTTTTGTATAGCAAAACCAATCTCACCTAGCCTTACACCGTCTTTAACTTGTTTAATGCCTTCTATTAAGGCTTGGTGTGCAACGGCAACAATACGTTTCCCTTGTACTGTGGCCTTACCTATAAAAAACATTTTACTGGTATCACCGTGGTAACCGTCTTTAATAACCGTAATATCAATATTGATAATGTCGCCTTTTTTTAAAACTTTATCACTAGGTATACCATGACAAACTTGTTGGTTGGTTGATGTGCAAATAGATTTAGGGAAACCGTGATAATTTAGTGGGGCAGGGATGGCTTGTTGCTCGTTTACTATAAAGTCATGACAAATCTTGTCCAGTTCATTAGTGGTAACCCCCGCTTTAACAAACGGTTCTATCATTTCTAAAACTTGCGCGGCTAAACGCCCAGCCACGCGCATTTTTTGTATTTGATCTTCTGTTTTTATTTCTATAGCCATAAGGGTTTACATGTTTATAATTGTTTTGTATTTTCTCACATAATATTAAAGTGTGTAATACTTTAATAAAAGTGCTGTTTTCGTCGACCCCTTGCTATATCTTTTGTATTTATATAGTTGAAATAAGTTGTATTTTTAGGCTGTTTTTGGTATAAATGCGCCTGCTTTGAAAGAGTGGTTCTTTTAAACAAAAATTCTCACACGTAGTCAACATTAATCACGGGTGCTTTTATTAATTTAAAAAGTTGTGATTATGTTACGTGGACGTCTAACCCAATTCTATAGGAATTATTATGTCACAAGTATCAATGCGCCAAATGCTAGAAGCAGGCGTTCATTTCGGCCATCAAACACGTTATTGGTCTCCAAAAATGTCGCAGTACCTATTTGGTGAGCGCAACAAAATCCATATCTTCAACTTAGAAAAATCTCAGCCTATGTTGGAAGATGCGATTAACTTTATTGGTAAACTTGCCTCTAATAACGGCAAAATTCTTTTTGTTGGTACAAAAAGATCCGCACGCGATGCCATTAAAGAATCTGCAGAAGCGGTAAATATGCCTTATGTTGCACGACGTTGGTTAGGTGGCATGATGACTAACTACAAAACGGTAAAACGTTCTGTAAACCGTTTAAAAGAACTAGAAAAAATGTTTGAAGACGGTTCTGTTCATAAGTTAATTAAAAAAGAAGCATTAGCTTTAGAACGTGAAATGATTAAACTTGATGGCAACTTAGGTGGCATTAAAAATATGGGTCGTTTACCGGATGCCTTATTTATAATTGATGTAGGCCACGAAAAAATTGCCATACAAGAAGCAAATAAATTAGGTATACCGGTTGTTGCGGTTGTAGATAGCAACAGCAACCCCGATGGTGTTGATTACATTATCCCTGGTAATGACGATGCTATACGTGCAATTCAGTTATACACTGATGCTATTTCTCAAGCAATTGAAGAAGGCAAAGCCACGATTACTAACGCTAAAAAAGAAGACGCTGAAGAAGCGTAATTTTAGTTTATCCTGCTTTAATTTTGTGGGATAGGTTAGGTTACTTAATGAATAAATTTAGAGCTATGCTCTATAAGTTTGAGGTTTAAAATGGCTATTACAGCTAAGTTGGTAAAGGAATTAAGAGACCGCACTGGTGCGGCAATGATGGAATGTAAAAAAGCATTAGTTGCGACAGACGGAAATGTTGATGCAGCAGTTGATGAAATGAGAAAGTCTGGAATGGCAAATGCCGAGAAAAAAGGTAGCAGAATTGCTGCCGATGGTTGTGTTGCCATTTCTGTTGCAGAGGATTCAAAGTCTGCAATTATGCTAGAAGTAAATAGTGAAACGGATTTTGTTGCCAAGGGCGACGACTTTAAAGGTTTTGTAAATACCTTGCTTGATACTATTTCTAGTGAATCACCAACAGATGTTGCTGCATTGTCTGCCGTAACGGTTGGTGCTTATACTGTTGAAGAATTACGCCAAGCATTGGTTGCTAAAATTGGTGAAAACATTAAAATCCGTCGTTTTGAAAACATAAGCAGCAACGGTGGTGTTATTGCTTCTTATTCTCACGGTGGTCGTATTGGTGTTTTAGCAGAAGTAGAAGGTTCTGAAACCGGTTTAGCTAAAGACGTTGCTATGCACGTGGCCGCTAGCCGTCCTACCTGTGTTTCTCAAGACCAAGTAGACCCTGCAATACTAGAAAAAGAGAAATCTATTTTAGTCGCTCAGGCTAAAGACAGCGGCAAGCCAGACAATATTATCGAAAAAATGGTCGAAGGGCGTATGCGTAAGTTTTTAGCAGACATTACTTTAGACGGACAACCGTTTGTTAAAGACCCTGATCAAACCGTTGCTAAATACTTAGCTTCTAAAGGTTCTAAAGCGACCATGTTTATTCGCTATGAAGTAGGCGAAGGTATTGAAAAGAAAGTAGAAAACTTTGCAGATGAAGTTGCGGCACAAGCTGCTGGTGCATAAGTACTGACCATTTGCACTTATAATAAAAAGCCGGGTTACCGGCTTTTTATTTGTCTAAAATTTATACAGAGAAAAAATAATGGCAGCACTAAAATATAAAAGAGTCTTGTTAAAGCTTAGCGGCGAAGCACTAATGGGAGACTTAGATTATGGTATTGACCCCAACGTTTTAAACAACACGGCAAATGCAATTGTAGAGTTACAAGAAAGTGGCTTAGAAATGGGTATAGTAATTGGAGCTGGCAATATTTTTAGAGGCGCAGGGCTACAAAAGTCTGGCATTAACCGTGTAACTGGCGACTATATGGGCATGTTAGCCACAGTGATGAACTGCCTTGCTTTACAAGATAGTTTGCTAAAGAAAAATATAGAAGTGATTGTAATGTCGGCAATTTCTATGGACATCATTACTGAAAGTTATAATTCGATAAAAGCACGTCAATACTTGTCACAAGGCAAGGTTGTTATCTTTGCTGGTGGTTCAGGAAATCCATTTTTTACCACTGACTCAGCCGGTGCATTAAGAGCAATAGAAACCGAATGCGATTGTTTGATTAAGGCAACCAATGTAGATGGCGTTTACGATAAAGATCCATCCAAACATGATGACGCAGTTTGTTACAGTACAGTAAGTTATGATGAAGTGATTCAGAAAGATTTAAAAGTAATGGATTTAACCGCCATTATTTTATGCAGAGATCATAAAATGCCTTTAAAAGTATTAAACATGAATATTAAAGGTAATATGCAAAAAGCTGTTGAAGGCGATGAAATTGGTACTACAGTAAACTAGGTAATAATGATGATAAATGAAATTAAAGATGATGCTGATGACCGTATGGACAAAACTATTGAGTCATTTAAAGAACAACTAAAAAAAATAAGAACCGGACGTGCGCATCCAAGTTTACTAGAACATGTGTCGGTAGAGTATTACGGTGCAGTAACACCTTTATCGCAAGTTTCAAACATTGGTGTGGAAGATGCGAGAACCTTAACCGTGACCGTTTGGGAAAAAGACATGGTGAAAGTGGTAGAGAAAGCGATAATGAGTTCAGACCTCGGTCTTAACCCATCATCTGCAGGTACAGTATTAAGAATACCGATGCCACCATTAACAGAAGAACGACGTAAAGATTTAGTAAAAGTAGTAAAGCACGAAGGTGAAAACGCAAAAGTAGCTGTTCGTAATATAAGGCGTGATGCCAATAGTGATTACAAAGAACTCTTAAAAGAAAAAGAAATTTCTGAAGATGATGAGCGTAAAGCCTCTGAAGTGATTCAAAATTTAACCAATAATCATGTAAAAGTTATTGATTCTTTACTGGATGTTAAAGAACAAGAGTTAATGGCCGTTTAGTAAAGCAATTTAATGACTAAAGCTCTTAATCACGTCGCCATTATTATGGACGGTAATGGACGGTGGGCTAAAAAACGTTTTTTACCGCGCAAAGCAGGGCATGTTGCGGGTGTAAAAGCGACAAAAAAAGCCGTTCAGTTTTGTGTAATAAATAAAATAAAATCACTTACAATTTATGCGTTTAGCAACGAAAACTGGAATCGGCCTAAAGTTGAAACCGACCATTTAATGGGCTTATTTATTCAATCGTTAAAAAATGAAATTGTCGAATTGCATAGCAACCAAATTAAAATAACTTTTATAGGAAATCGTAGTGATTTATCTGTAAAACTGAATGTGGAAATAAGCAATGCCGAAAAGTTGACCAAAGATAATTTGGGGTTAAAACTGAATATTGCTTTAAATTACGGCGGTCGTTCAGAAATTTTAAACGCAATTAAAAGTTTAGATTTAAAGCAAGTTGATATTCAAGCGTTAACAGAAGAAAAATTGGCCGATTATATGTACTTGCCTAATCAAGAAAATGTAGATTTATTGATTAGAACCGGTGGTGAGCAACGAATAAGCAACTTTTTACTTTGGCATATTGCCTATGCAGAATTGTATTTTAGTGATGTTTTGTGGCCTGATTTTGATGCGAAAGAATTTGAACATGCAATATCTGTATTTAATAACACCGAACGGCGTTTCGGTAAAACCAGTGAACAACTAAAAAAATGCTAAAACAACGGGTTATTACAGCTTTAGTGTTGGTTATTTTATTAGGCTTAGATTTCTATTTTCTTTCTTTAGCATCTTTAAAGTTGGTTCTTGTTGCAATAATATTTTTAGCAGCAAAAGAATGGGCTAAGTTAAGCCTAGTAAAAGCAACGAACCTACAATGGGTTTATGCTTTTGTAATTGCTGTATCCGCATATTTTATAGAATCGTTAACCCCAGCTAATTATTTGCTCATGTTTTTAAAAATGATGAGTATTGGCTGGTTATTAACCATTGTTTATTTGTTGTTTATTATCAAAAAAATCACAAAAGGTGAAAAAACTTCGCTAACTTGGCTGTTTTCAGGAGCATTAGTTTTAACATCAACGTTTATTGCTTTAAGTGTTATTTTGCAACAGTTCGATACTAATAGACTACTAATATTGTTGTTAATCGCCGTTGTATGGATTACAGACAGTGGCGCTTATTTTGTAGGAAAAACAATAGGCAAACACAAGTTTTCACCTATTGTTAGCCCCGGTAAAACATGGCAAGGCGTTGTTGGGGGTGTAGCCTTAGCCAGTATTTATGGGTATTTTATTGCGCCATTTTTTACCACTGAAAACACCATTGGATTTGTGGCTTTAATTACTCTTGCAGCAGTAGTATCTGTTTTTGGAGACTTACTAGAAAGTTTGCATAAAAGGCAATCTGGTTTTAAAGACAGTGGCAATATATTACCCGGCCACGGAGGTGTTTTAGACAGAGTAGACAGCCTTTTATCTTATACGCCTGTTATTGTTGTAGGGTTAGCTTATGTCTAAAAGCATTGCTATTTTAGGTGCGACTGGAACAATTGGCATTAACACCTTAGATGTGGTTAGACAACACCCCCAAAAGTTTACCGTATTTGCATTAACTGCCAACACGAATTATGAAAAACTACTGATTTTAAGTAAAGAATTTTTACCAAAATATGTTGTGTTAGTCGATGAAAAATCAGCAGAAAAATTTCAACAACGTGCAAAACTGGACGCTTTAGACGTACACGTATTATCGGGAGCAAAAAGTTTAAGTTGGGTTGTAAAACAGCAAGAAGTCGATATGGTTATGGCCGCGATAGTTGGTGCGGCAGGGTTACTACCTAATTTAGCGGCAGTTAAAGCCGGTAAAAAAATGCTTTTGGCCAATAAAGAATCACTTGTCATGTCTGGTCAGCTTTTTATGGATTGCGTTAAAGAAAACAATGTGGATTTATTGCCCATAGATAGTGAACACAATGCAATATTTCAATGTTTGCCCAATAATCAATATATAAAAGAAAGCATACTAGATGTTTTATTAACGGCATCTGGCGGGCCATTTTTAACTACCGACATTAATAGTTTTGATAAAATAACTCCAGAACAAGCCGTCGCTCACCCTAATTGGGTTATGGGCAAAAAAATATCGGTAGATTCTGCAACCATGATGAATAAAGGCTTAGAAGTAATAGAAGCTTGTTGGTTGTTTGACATAACCGAAGATAAAATTAATGTTGTAATACACCCAGAAAGTATTGTCCATTCTATGGTTCGTTATAAAGATGGCTCTGTTTTAGCTCAATTGGGTAACCCCGATATGCGTACACCCATTGCTTACTCTATGGCTTGGCCAAAGCGTATAGAGTCTGGTGTTGAACCATTGGATATATTTAAGGTCGGACAACTAAATTTTACAAAACCCGATTTATCAAGGTTTCCGTGTTTAAAAATTGCACAAAATGTCGCCAATAAAAAGGGGACTTGTTCTGCCATTATGAATGCCGCAAACGAAGTTGCTGTAGACGCTTTTTTAAATAAACAAATTAGGTACACCGACATCGCGAAAATTATTGAAGCCACATTAGAAAAAACACCTAATTTAACCGCAACAAAAATAGAAAATATTTTAAAAAGTGATAAAGAAGCAAGGATGAATAGTTTAGAGGTTATTGCCTCTTTATGACTTCATTACTTATTACTATCTTTGCCTTTATTTTTGCTTTATCAATATTAATTGCGATTCACGAATACGGGCATTACATCGTTGCGCGATTATGTGGTGTTAAAGTATTACGCTTTTCAATAGGTTTTGGCAAAGTTTTATACAGTTATCAAAAAGATAAAAACAGTACAGAGTTTGTATTGGCTGCCATACCGTTAGGTGGCTACGTAAAAATGCTCGATGAACGCGAAGGTGAAGTTCTTGAGCATGAAAAGCAAAACGCATTTAATGTAAAAAGTGTTGGGCAACGTTTTGCAATAGTCGCTGCAGGGCCTGTTTTTAACTTTATTTTAGCAATATTGCTATTATGGGTTATGTATATTCATGGTATTTCTGGCATTAGCCCAATAATTGGCGAGGTACAGCAAAATTCTATTGCCTCTAAAGCGGCATTAAATATTGAAGACGAGTTTGTTTCAATAAATGGAAAAACCGTACAAACCTGGTCAAATGTCCAAATGGCGCTATTAAATGGGTCTTTAGCAAACGATGGTTTGGTAAAGGTAACCGTAAAAAACAGCAATAACCAGTTAGAACAAAAAACGTTAGATTTTTCGAATACCTTTTTACTTAAAGAAGAAGGGGATATTTTGCCAAAAATTGGTTTAAAGTTGTGGTTCCCCAAAATACCACCTATCATTGGAGGCGTTATTGATGGTGGGGCGGCAAAACAAGCGGGTTTAATTGCTGGTGATAAGTTATTAACAGTAGATGGTAAAAAAATTGAAACTTGGCAAGATTGGGTTAAAATAATACGAGCCAATCCAAATCAACATTTACGTTTAGAAGTGTTAAGAAATAATTATTTAATCCATTTAAGTTTGACTCCAAAAAACAAACAAGAAAATGGTGAATCTTTTGGTTATATCGGTGCTTATCAAGAAAGGCCTAAAGAGCTTATAGACCGTTTTTATACGATTGAGTCGTACGGTATTTTTGAATCATTCACTAAAGCGGTAGATAAAACATGGTCTATGTCTGTATTGACGGTAAAGCTGATTGGTAAACTAATAACAGGTGATGCCACTTTAAAAAATATTAGCGGGCCAATAACGATTGCACAATTTGCGGGTCAATCTGCACAAATAGGCTTAGACCATTATTTGTTTTTTATGGCATTAATAAGTTTAAGTTTGGGGGTTTTAAATTTATTACCTATACCCGTATTAGATGGTGGCCATTTATTTTTCTATATAATAGAAGCCATCAAAGGTAGCCCTGTTTCTGACAAAATACAATTAGTAAGCCAAAATATTGGCCTGGCAATTTTAGGTAGCATGATGGTTATTGCTTTTTATAATGATATTACGAGATTAATGCAATAAATGATTAAAATAATATCGTTACTTTTGGTTTTATTACCCGCAAGTGTTTCTGCAGACAGCTATTTCCATATAGATAATATTAAAATTGAAGGTGCTACTAGAATTTCTAAAGAGGCACTTTTAAGTTATTTACCTTTAAAAAATGGTCGGTTGGATATGTCAGACTCGGCTTATGTGATTAAACAACTATTTAAAGAAAATGTTTATAAAGACATACAGCTTTTTGCAGATGGCGATAACTTATTAATAAAAGTTGTAGAAAGACCGTCGATAGACAGTATTTCATTTGACGGCAATAAAAAACTTGAAGACAAACAACTAGAAAGCATTTTAAATGATGCAAATATTAAAAAAGGAAGAACGTTTAACCGTTCAATATTAAGCAGGATAGAAACGGAATTAAGAAAGTTTTACGTAAGTTTTGGTAAATACAGTGTTCAAATTGACACAGAACTGGTCAAATTAAAACGAAACAGGGTGGCATTAAAAGTAAAAATATTTGAAGGCAATGTTTCAAAAATTCAACAAATTAATATAATTGGAAACACCGTTTTTAGTGATGACAAATTATTATCGTTAATGGAACTGGGTATTGTGTCTGAAATAAATCCCTTTAGTAGCGCAGATGAATACTCAAAAGCAAAACTGTCGGGTGATATTGAGATTCTTAAAACCTATTATTTAGACAGAGGCTACCTTCGTTTTGCCATTAAATCGACTCAAGTAAAATTATCGCCAGACAAAGAAAATGTATTTATAAGTATACATTTATCAGAAGGAGAACAGTACAGCGTTAGTGAAGTCGATATTAAAGGCGATTTTAAATTAGAAAAATCCATTTTATTTGATAAATTAACGATCAAAAGTAACAGCGTTTTTTCTCGTAAAAAGATGATAAATTCATCTAAAAACATTAAAGATAGGTTAGGTGATGACGGTTATGCTTTTGCTACGGTTAGCCCAATACCCGAAATAAATGAAGAAAACAAATCCGTTAAATTAACGTATTTAGTTAACGCAAAAGATAGGGTTTATGTAAGAAGAATTAATATACAAGGTAACACTAAAACCCACGATGAAGTATTTCGTCGTGAATTTAGACAACTAGAAAGTGCCTTATTATCACCTCGATTATTAGACCGGTCAAAAATCAGAATACAACGTTTAAGTTATGTTGCTTCTGTAAATAATGAAATTACCCGCGTACCCAATTTAACCGATCAGGTTGATATAACAACAAGTATCGTTGAAAGGGAGTCAGGCTCGTTTTCTATTGGTGGTGGTTTTTCTAATAATGAAGGTCTATTATTTAACCTAAGTTTTGCACAGTCTAATATATTAGGTACAGGTAAAAATATAGGAATTAATTTTGATAATAGCTCCGTCAATAAAAAGTTGTCGCTGACACTAATTAATCCATATTACACACTTGATGGTATTAGTCGGTCTTTAAGTGTTTATTTTTCTGAGGTTGATGCCAGTAGAATATCTACTACTGCAGATTATTTGACCAATAATACGGGGGGTTCAATAAGTTATGGAATACCACGAAGCGAAACTGAAACACTCAATCTAGCTATTGGCATTGATCAAACGCGTATTTCTACAACAACAAAAACACCGACGTCTATAAGCGATTTTTTAGCAGTTAAGGGAAAAGATTTTGATGAGATAAAGCTTTCTGCAAGTTATGTGAACGATACCCGAAATAGAACAGTATTTGCATCAACAGGTTCTAAGCATAGCCTATCGTTAGAAATGTCGGTACCAGGAAGTACCTTAGAATATTACAAATCAACGTATAGATTAGAATATAATAAAGCACTGACGGATTTAACTACGTTAGTATTTAGAAGCAATATTTCGTACGGTCACTCTTATTCGTCTGACGAGTCATTAGCCTTTTTTAAGCGTTATTATGCTGGTGGTGTGCACTCGATTAGAGGATACAGGTTTGCAGGTGTTGGGGTTAAAGATACAGATGGGCGTGCTTTAGGCGGTGATTTACTTACTACTGGTTCGTTAGAAATAGTCATTCCTCCCTTTGATTCTGACTTATCATCGTCGGTACGTTATAGTTTATTTAGTGATTTTGGTACGGTCTTTAGTAAAGCTAGCGATGCCAATATAAGTGATATACGCTACTCAGTAGGTGCCGCTTTTAAATGGTTGTCACCTGTTGGGCCTTTAAATTTTAGCATTACCAATGCGGTCAATGCAGACAGTACAGATTTTACCGAGTCATTTCAGTTTTTTATTGGCGGTCAATTTTAACAAAGGAAACATCGTTTAAAAATCATGATAAACATTAAAAAAACAATATTAATCATTACTTTAGTTTTAGTAAGTAATGTAACGGCTGCCGAATTGAAAATTGGCTATATTAATTTTCCTGCAGTTTTAGAAGCATCACCTCAAGCTAAATTAGCAACTAAAACTCTGCTTGATAAGTTTACGCCTCGCCAAAAATCCATCGCTTTAGATGCAGAACGTTATCACTCATTAGTCACTAAGTTAGAAAAAGATTCGTTAATTTTAAGCACCGAGCAATTAGCCGTTACAAAATCAGAAATTTTAAAACTAGAAAGAAAACTCAAGCGAGATGAACAAGAATTTAGAGAAGAGCTCAATGTACAAAAAAATAGTGAATTAAAGAAAACTAGAGATCTTATCCTAAAAGCTATTCACGTATATGCAGAAGAAAATGCCTACGATTTAATTCTTGCAGAAGGTGCTTTATACGCAAGCAACAAAGTTAATATAAGTGCAAAAATATTAGAAGTTTTAAACAATAAAAACAATTCAAAGACCGAACAAGTAGAAAAGTAATGAAATTAGTTGATATTGCCAATCAGCTAAACTTGTCATTTAAAGGAGATTCAGATACCTGTATTACTCAGTTTTACAGTAAAGAATGCCCATTAAAAAATTCAATAAAATATTTAGGAAATAAAGCGAGTTATAAAGGCTTAAGCAATTCGTACATTTCTGCTGTTATTATTTCTGTTGAAAATGCAAAAAATTACAATGGCAATTGTTTGATAGATAATAATCATTATTTAGCTTTTTCTAACATAAGCCGTTTACTATCCCCTGATCAAATCCCCGCTTACTCCATTCATTCTACCGCATACGTTTTTACTAAGGCTAAACTTGGTAATAATGTTAGCATTGGGCCGCAGTGTGTTATTGAAGACAATGTAGAAATTGGCGATAACTCAATTTTAGGTGCTGCCTGCATTATTGCTAATGACGTAAAAATAGGCGAAGGTACCTATTTTTTTCCTAAAGTGACGGTTTATCAACACTGCACTATAGGAAACAATGTTCGTATTCAATCTGGTGCAATTATAGGCAGTGAAGGTTTTGGTTATGCAAGACAAGACAACCCAACGGCTGGAGTAGAATTGCACATACAGGAAAGGTCATTATTGGCAATGATGTGCAGATTGGTGCAAACACAACTATTGATAGAGGCACAATTGACGATACGGTAATTGAGGATGGGGTTATTTTAGATAACTTAATTCAAATTGCTCATAATGTACATATAGGTAAAAATAGCGCTTTAGCTGGCTGTGTAGGTGTTGCTGGAAGTGCAACAATAGGAGAAAACTGTACAATTGGTGGCGGTGCTGGTGTTTTAGGGTATTTAACTATTGCAGAAGATGTTCATATAACCTTTATGTCATTAGTCACAAAATCAATAAAAAATGCTGGACAATATTCATCTGGTGGTTTATTGGAAAAGACATCGAGTTGGAGAAAAATGCAATACGATTTAAACAGTTAAATGAACTGTTTAAAAAAATAAAAATTAATAGGTAAAATTATGAACGAAATGAATATTCATGAAGTATTAAAGTATTTACCCCATCGTTACCCTTTTTTATTAATAGACAGAGTTATCGACTTTGAAAAAGGGAAGTCAATAACCGCCATTAAAAATGTTACTATTAATGAACCAATCTTTACTGGTCATTTTCCAGATTACCCAATTTTCCCTGGCGTTTTAATAATTGAAGCAATGGCGCAAGCGTCTGCCATATTGGGCTTTCAAACTGGCGGTGGCGTACCTTTAGACGATGCTTTGTATTTATTTGTAGGTATAGATAAAGCCAGATTTAAACGTCAAGTTACGCCCGGTGATCAAATTGTATTTACAGTAGAGGTGGTTAATAATAAGCGCGGAATATGGAAATTTAAAGCAGTAGCAAAAGTTGACGATATAATCGTCTGTGTTGCAGACATTATGTGTGCCATTAGGGAAAAGACATTATGATTCATGCTACCGCCATTATTGATGAATCGGCCATTATTGCGGACGATGTAGAAATAGGTGCTTATACAATAATTGGTGAAAAGGTGGAAATTGGTTCAGGCTGTTGGATAGGGCCTCATGTGGTTTTATCTGGCCCGACTAAAATGGGTGAAAACAATAAAATTTATCAATTTGCGTCAATTGGTGACGCACCTCAAGATTTAAAATATGATGGCGAAGATACCGTTTTAGAAATTGGTAACAACAATACAATAAGGGAATATTGCACCATGAACAGAGGTACGCCAGATGGCGGTGGTATTACCAAAGTAGGTAATGATAATTTGTTTATGGCATACACTCATATCGCACATGATTGCCAAATAGGCAACCACACAATATTTTCTAATGCAGCGTCTTTAGCTGGGCATGTAGTCATTAATGATTATGTAATTTTAGGTGGGTTCACTTTAGTCCATCAATTTACTAAAATTGGAGCGTATAGTTTTTCTGGCATGGGTGCGGCGATTAATCGAGATGTACCACCTTATTGTATTGTTTCAGGCAGCATGGCAAAAGCTTTTGGAATAAATAAAGTTGGGCTAAAACGACACGGTTTTTCTGCAGAAACCATTAAAAGCTTACACAAAGCATTTAAGTTGCTAATTAAATCAAAAGGATCAAGAAAAGATAATATTGAGCAAGTAAAACAAATAGCAAAAGAGTCGGATGAAGTACAAAATATGCTAACGTTTATTACCGAAAGCGAACGTGGCATTGTCCGTTAAAATTAATGATTCTAGGTGCTTTCTTTTTGCTCTTTTAATAGGTAATAAGACAGTGTTTTTGATACAAAATAAACACTAAAAAAGGCAAATATAACGTCACTCAAAAAATGTCCACCTTGAGCTATTCTACCTTAGCCTATAACGCTTCCAGTAAAAACCCCCGCAAATAATAATGATTTTTTTCTAGTTTTACTAAACCAATATAAATTGATAAAGAAAAAACCCATTGACGCATATCCACTAACAAAATAATAACCGGTTTTTTTATTATTGCTTATAACAAAAGCTGGGCTATGTTTTTCAGTCCCACCAAATTCTTCAATATGCAAAGGTCTGGCTTTATTCCAATTTTTTTTAGAACAACGTTAACTAATAAACCTGGGGCAATAAACAAAACGTTTGCGATTGTTTTTAATAAACTGGGGCAGTTTACTCACATAACTTGCCAAAATAAAAACGCCAGTTAATACAAGGCAGAGCTTGGCAAGAATAGGAACTAAATCATATAAAAAATTTGTCCACAGCATATCGCCATATTTAAACCCTTGCTCAGGAGTGTAAAAAAATTGGCTAAAAGCAATATCAATTTTAGGAAATAGAAAAAATATGAACCCTAAAAGTACCAGAGCAATTAAGTCGTAATAAGGTTTTAGTCGCAATTTTCACAAGCCGTTAAAGTGTTTTTCATCAACATAGCTACGGTCATCGGTCCAACGCCACCGGGTACGGGGGTAATCCAACTGGCCACTTTGCGCGCACCTTCAAACTCTACATCGCCACATAACTTACCATTGTCTAAGCGGTTAATGCCAACATCTATTACTGTTGCGCCATCTTTTATCCATTGTGCTTTTACAAAATTAGCTTTTCCTACGGCTACCACCACAATGTCTGCATGTTTTACAAGTTCTGCAGTATTGGTGGTAAAACGGTGGCAAATAGTCGTGGTGGCACCGGCTAAAATCAATTCTAACATCATTGGTCTGCCAACTATGTTGGACGCACCAACAACAACTGCACTACGCCCTTTATAAACCTCGCCTATAGTGTCTAGCATATGTATTATGCCAAAAGGCGTACACGGTCTTAAAAGTGGCATTCTTTGGGCTAATCTACCAATATTATAGGGATGAAAGCCATCTACGTCTTTTTTTGGGTCAATAGCTTCAATAATTTGTTCACTATTTATATGCTTGGGTAGCGGTAATTGAACTAAAATTCCATGAATTTTTGGGTCGTTATTTAGCTTCTCTATTATTGCCAAAACATCAGCTTCTTCTGCTGTATCTTTTAAATGTATTGGCGTTGAGATAATGCCAACTTTTTCACAGGCAATTTTTTTATTGTTAACATAAATTTCAGATGCTGGATTTTGACCGACTAAAATAACGGCCAGCCCAGGTGTGCTTTTTTTTTCAGCTTTTCGCTTGGTTATAGCTAATTTTATGACATCTTTTACATTTTGAGCAATGGCTTTACCATCAATAATTTTTGCGGTCATAGTCTGAATTAGAAGATAAAAAGAATTTTTTTCATATTTTATAGGGGCTTGCAGTGTATGAATAGTTTTTTTGAACTGATTAAAAGCAAGGGTGTCCACGCATAATGCTCTTGCAATTGTGTGTACCCACATCCTTGTAGGCAACAAAAACGCCTGTTTTAAGCGCGTTGTTTTTCTTTAATTTCATCTAAACTTTTACATTCAATACATAAATCTGCAGTAGGGCGGGCCTCTAAACGACGAACGCCAATTTCTATTCCGCAAGACTCACAAAAACCATAGTCATCGTCTTCAATTAAACGAATGGTTTTATCTATTTTTTTAAGCAGTTTGCGTTCTCTGTCACGGGTACGCAGTTCTAAAGAAAACTCTTCTTCTTGCGTTGCTCTGTCGTTAGGGTCAGGGAAACTGCTTGCATCATCTTTCATATGCTCCATAGTTTTATCAACATCTTGCATTAACGACGCTTTCCAAGAAACTAAAATAGAAGTGAAGTGATTTAACATGTCACCGCTCATGTATTCTTCGCTCTTTTTTTGAGTATACGGCTCGAAACTAAATCCTTGTAAGTTGGTTTTTTTATCTGGCATTATCATTCTCAATTTTTTTTGCAAGAGCTTTAATATCAAAAATGAAAGCGTAATGCAAACTATTTATTAACTTTATTGTTTTACTTCATTAATGTTTGATATTAAATATCCATCATAAAGTATTGTTTTTATAGTGGTATTTGTACAAACTTGTGAAATACTGCTCACTATTTCACCATTACTATTTTGGGTGATAGTATACCCTCTATTTAGTGTAGCTTTTGGGTCTAAGGTTGCTAATTTGTCTTTTAAAAAATCTAATTTATTACGTTTTTGTTTAATAAAAGCGTTGACGGCTTTAGTTTTGTTTACATTAGATAAAAGCGAAATACTTTTATAAGAATAAACTTTAACAAGTGGCGAAAAATGTCGAAGTAATCGTACAGTTTGAAGTGTCGCTATTTTTTTACTTGATATTAAACGCACAATACTGGTAATTAATTTTGCAGATAAGTCATCGCAGAGTTGTTGATTATTTTGTATGTTTTTTTGCGGACATAAAGAATTTAACTTAAGTAAGTTTGTTTTTAGCCGGTTAGTTTTATATAAAAACAGCTGTTCACAATTTTTATATAAATAAGTGTTCAGTTGTTTTAATTTAGATGTTATTTCTGGGAAATGTTTGGTGGTAATTTCAGCCGCTGCAGAAGGTGTTGGTGCGACGGCATCTGATACAAACTCGGCTAAGGTATTGTCTGTTTCATGGCCTATACCGCATACAATAGGTATAACCGACTGGTAAATAGCAGATAAAACAGCTTCATCGTTAAAAGACCATAAGTCTTCTATAGAGCCGCCGCCTCTAACCAATAAACACACATCTTCTTTGTTTCTTTTGTTCATGTTGACAATTGCCTGACAAATGGACGTGCAAGACTGGGCACCTTGAACAACAGCAGGGTAAATAACAATGTTAATAGAGGGCGCGCGCCGTTTTAAAACATTTAATACATCTTGTAAGGCCGCACCTGTGGCAGAGGTTATAATAGCGATGTTTTTTGGGTAGTTGGGTAGTGCTTTTTTCTTGTCTAAATAACACCAGCCTTTAAGACGGATTTTTTGTTTAAGTTTTTCAAGTTTGAGTAATAAGTCGCCCAAACCTGCAGGTTCTATAAAATCTACAACCAGCTGCAGTTCGCCTCGGGGTTCATACAAAGATGGCATAGCCCTTACAACAACCTTGTCGCCATTTTTTGGTGTACTGTTTAAATATCGACTGGTCGATTTAAACATGACGCATCTAATTTGGGATTTTTTATCTTTTAATGTGAAGTAGTAATGACCTGAAGCAGGTTTTACAAAATTAGAAATTTCTCCATCAACCTTAATAATACCTAAATTAGCGGCAATTAAGCCTTGTAGAGTATGGTTTAACTCAGAAATAGAAAATATTTTTTGCATCAAATATAGTAAGGAAGTACAGCTGTAAAGAAGTGGGGATGATACTAACAGGTCACCATGTGACCTGTATTAAAAAATTAAGACTGATAACGAGGAGTAGGGTTAGCCTGATCTAAAGCTTGCTCTTGTGCTTTTATTGCTTGCCTGTGTGCTTTTTTTGCCACGTTTAAAGCTTTTTTGTAATTTTTATCTTTTATTGCATCTTTGGCTTTTTTAATCATCTTTCCGGTGTCACGCCATTCAAAACTTACTTTTTTAGCATCTCTATTAGCAGATGATGCCGCTTTTATTGCATCATCTGCTTTTTGTTTGCTATCCGCAAAAGCCAGGTTTGCAAAAGTTAGCATTAATGAAATGGCTATTATTTTTTTAATCATTTAAATCTCCAAATTACAGTTTAGGTTATCCATTTGTGGATAGGCAATCCTATTGCATCCTAAGAGTATTATCAAGTTCTTCCTAGAAACGTCTAAAATAACCAAGGTTTTAGATGTTTTTGATAACCACTGGGCGCTTAGCAGTAATTTCTATTGTTTTTAAGGTGTTTACTATGCCAATCGAGTACAATGGAGGGTTATTAAAATTATATAAGTAGAGGTCAAATAAAAATGAATATAATCGGCGAAGCCTTAACATTTGATGATGTTTTACTTGTACCTGCCCATTCTACTGTTTTACCGAATGATGTTGATTTAAAAACAAAATTAACCAAAAATATAACGCTTAACGTACCTTTAGTTTCTGCTGCTATGGATACAGTAACAGAGGCTAATTTGGCCATAGCAATGGCACAAGAAGGCGGTATCGGCATAATCCATAAAAATTTAACGGTAAAACAACAAGCTGCAGAAGTTAGAAAAGTAAAAAAGTACGAAAGCGGTGTGGTGCATGACCCTATTACCATTCATTCTCAAGCTAAAATATCAGAGCTATTAGAGTTAACCAATAAAGCCAAAATATCCGGTTTACCGGTGGTAGATGACGGTGAACTGGTGGGAATTGTTACCCGACGTGATTTTAGATTTGAAACCAAATACAACAATACCGTAGCTTCTATAATGACCCCTAAAGATAAATTGGTTATCGTTAAAGAAGGCACCAGTAAAGAAGAGGCCATACAATTATTACAAAAATACCGAATTGAAAGGGTATTGGTTGTTGATAAAAATGAAAAACTAAGTGGCTTAATTACTGTAAAAGACATTCAAAAAACATCAGACTACCCTAATGCCTGTAAAGACGATTTAGAAAGTTTGCGCGTAGGTGCCGCCGTAGGTACAGGTGGCGACACAGAAGAACGAGTAAAAGCACTGGTAGAGGCAGGTGTAGACGTTATAGTAGTTGATACTGCACACGGCCATTCGCAAGGTGTTTTAGACCGCGTTAAATGGGTAAAAGATAATTTTGACGTAGATGTGATTGGTGGCAACATCGCCACGCCAGAAGCTGCATTAGCCTTAGTTGCGGCCGGTGCAGACGGCGTAAAAGTGGGCATTGGTCCTGGTTCTATTTGTACCACGCGTATTGTTGCAGGTGTAGGTGTGCCACAAATTACAGCAGTAAGCACCATTGCAGACGCGCTACGCGAAAAAGGCATACCCTTAATTGCAGACGGTGGCATACGTTATTCTGGCGATATGGCAAAAGCCATCGCAGCCGGTGCTTACGCCACCATGATGGGCGGCATGTTTGCCGGCACGGAAGAAGCACCGGGTGAAGTAGAGTTGTTTCAAGGGCGTTCTTATAAATCATATCGTGGTATGGGTTCATTAGCAGCAATGGAAAAGGGCTCTAGCGACAGGTACTTTCAAGACAATGCCGATGTAGAAAAATTAGTCCCCGAAGGCATAGAAGGGCGCGTACCTTATAAAGGCCCATTAAGCGCCATTATTCATCAATTGCTTGGCGGTATTCGCTCTAGTATGGGTTATATCGGTTGTGCCACCATAGACAGTGTACGAAACGATGCTAAATTTGTAAAAGTAACATCAGCCGGCATGACAGAAAGCCATGTGCATGATGTGACCATTACAAAGGAAGCCCCAAACTACCGCCGAGGGTAAACTTCGGTGATTCATCTTTCGATTTAGCTCGGCGTTATTTTTTGTCACTAAACGGATCACATATTCGTTATATGCTCTCCATTTAGTGACAAAAAATGCCTTGATCTAAACCGAAATATGAACCATTTAGCATCATACCAAAGAGCAAGGGGTCGACGAAAACAGGCCTTTTTGTTGCCTACAGGGATGTAGGTACACAGAATTGCAGGAGCATTATGCGTGGAAACCCCTTGCTATCTTATATTTATTAAATAAGTTCAATAGATTTTTAGAGACCAACATGACAGACATTCACAATCATAAAATTTTAATTTTAGACTTTGGTTCGCAGTACACGCAGTTAATAGCAAGGCGTGTGCGTGAGGCAGGTGTGTATTGTGAGTTACGTTCGTACCAAATTACTAAAGATGAACTGGCAGACTTTGCACCTAATGGCATTATTTTATCGGGCGGGCCAGAGTCCGTCGGTTACGACAACGCCCCCAAGGTAGAAGATTGCATTTTTGCATCTGGCATACCGGTGTTGGGTATTTGCTACGGCATGCAGTCTATGGCGCATTATTATGGCGGTGTGGTACAAAAATCAGACAAGTCTGAATACGGCTTTTCAAAAGTGCGCGCGCGTAACCATTCGGCTTTATTAAAAAACATTCAAGACGAAGTAAACGAGCAAGGCCACGGGCTACTAGACGTATGGATGAGCCACGGCGACCATGTTTCACAAATGCCAGACGGCTTTAAAATTATAGCCAGCACAACCAACGCACCAATAGCAGGTATAGCAGACGAGCAACGTAAATGTTATGGCCTACAGTTTCACCCCGAAGTTACCCACACTAAACAAGGTGAACAAATTATAAGCCGTTTTGTGCATGACATTTGCGGTTGTGATGGACTGTGGACACCCGAAAATATAATAGACAACAGCATAAAAACCATACGCAACAATGTAAAAAATGACCAAGTTATTTTAGGTTTATCCGGCGGGGTAGACTCGTCTGTAGTGGCCATGATGCTACACAAAGCCATAGGCAAACAGCTCATTTGTGTATTTGTAGACAACGGCCTACTCAGGTTACACGAAGGCGACCAAGTAATGAAAATGTTTGCCGACAACTTAGGCATAAAAGTCATAAGGGTCGATGCCGAAGAGCGCTTTTTAAACAAACTAAAAGGCAAAAATGATCCCGAACAAAAACGTAAAATCATCGGCAATTTATTTGTCGATATTTTTGAAGAAGAAGCGGCCAAATTACCCAATGCAAAATGGCTAGCGCAAGGCACAATCTACCCCGACGTTATCGAATCTGCAGGGGCAAAAACAGGTAACGCCCATTTAATAAAATCGCACCACAATGTAGGTGGCCTGCCCGACTACATGAAACTAAAATTGGTAGAACCACTACGTGAACTGTTTAAAGACGAAGTACGCACCATCGGGCTAGAGCTGGGTTTAGCGTACGATATGGTTTACCGTCACCCATTCCCAGGGCCTGGTTTAGGAGTACGTATACTGGGCGAAGTTAAAAAAGAATTTGCCGACATACTGCGCCAAGCAGACCACATATTTATAGAAGAACTGTACAACCACGACTTGTACCACAAAGTATCGCAAGCCTTCACCGTATTTTTACCAATAAAATCCGTCGGTGTCACCGGTGACGGCCGTCGTTATAACTACGTTGTATCGCTAAGGGCGGTAGAAACCGTCGACTTTATGACTGCACGCTGGGCAAATTTACCTTATGAATTTTTAAGTTTGGTATCCACACGAATCATTAACGAGGTAGAGGACATATCGCGAGTAGTTTACGATATATCGGGCAAACCGCCCGCAACTATAGAGTGGGAATGAAATAGTCGGGTTTTATTGTTATGCCTTCAAAAAAGACCAGCAATAAAAAAGCGAAAAGCCAAGCCAAAAGCGCGCCCAAGCCCAAAAAAACGCAGGTAAAACCCACACCGGCAAAAAAATCAGCAAAGGTAAAGCTCAGCAAAGGTAAAAAGCTAACGCCCAAGGCTAAAAAGAAAAAAGCCAAGGCTAAAAGAAAAGCCTTTTATAAAAAACACAAAAAAATAATTAACCGTTCAATAGGGTTTTTAGTATTAATTAGTATAATGTTTTTTGTTTATGCTTACTTTCAATATAACAACATTGTAAATAATTTTGATAAAGAAAATCAACAACCTATAAAAATATACTCAAGTAGTTTAGAGGTGTATGCAGGGCAAAAAATCTCAATAAACCACCTTAAAACCTATTTGCAAGAGCTGGGCTACGTACAAAAAAAACAAGCCATATCCGCCAATACATTTGGCATTCATCAACAACAAATAACCATAAATAACCGCGCCTTTAATACCGCAGAACAAACAATAAACGCCCACAAAATTAAAATAACCCTCAACAATGGCGCAGTAGAAACACTGTATTCGTTTAATAAAAAACAAAACATCGCCTTTGTAACCTTACCGCCGGTTAAATTAACGTCGTTACATACAGGCGTATATACAGACTTTGACCCCATAGCAATAAAAGACGTACCCCAAACCTTTATAAACACACTATTGCAAATAGAAGATAAGCGCTTTTACGACCATATCGGTTTTGATATTTACTCCATCGTCCGAGCCTTTTATAGCAATGTGCAAGCAGGGCGCGTAGTGCAAGGGGCAAGTACCCTAACCCAACAATATGTAAAAACACGCTATTTAACTAATGAACGGTCTTTAATACGTAAAATTAAAGAACTGCTTATCAGCGTGGTATTAGAAATTAACTTTACAAAAAACCAAATACTGCAAGCCTATATCAACTCGGTTTTTTTAGGGCAAAAAGGCAATTACCGCATACGCGGATTTAATTTAGCCAGCCATTATTTTTTTGGAAAGTCCTTACAAAACATCAACATATCAGAAATGGCAAGCCTCGTCGCCTTAGTAAAAGCCCCGTCTAGCTACGTTATAAAAACAGGCAACGCTAAAGCACTAAAACGTCGAAACTTAATATTAAATGTATTGTACGAAAATAAAAAAATAGATGAAAAACTGCTTACTATTGCCAAAAACTACCCACTAACTGCAAAACAACACCAATCAGGCACGTCGATATTTTCAAGCTATATAGGGTTAATAAAGAACGAGTTAAAACAGGTAAACCAATCGCTAAGTTGGACACAAAACAACCGCACCTTGTATACCAACATGGACATAAACAAACAGCTCGCCTTACAAAAAATAGTCGCCAACAATGTAACAATACTAGAAAAAAACAAACACTTTGCGCCAAACACCTTAGAAGCGGCAGCAATAATAGTCGATAAAAGCAACGGCAATATATTAGCCGCCGTGGCCAATAAAAATGACAAACGTTTCGGCTGGAACCGCCTACTGTATATGAAGCGACCAATAGGCTCATTAATTAAACCCTTTGTGTACTACACCGCACTCAACCAATTTGGCTATAGCGCCAATTCGTTAATAAACGATGCACCCGTAAAACTAAAAATAAAAAACGCGGTACATTGGCAACCTAAAAATTACGATAAAAAATACCACGGCGAAGTAACGCTAACGCAAGCACTTAGCCAATCTTACAATTTAGCAACGGTAAACTTGGGTTTAGATATTGGTGTCAACAGTGTCATAAAAACCCTCAAACAAGCAGGTTACAAAAAACCACTGCCTAACTATGCATCACTTTTTTTAGGCGCGACAGAAATGACCCCGCTAGAAATTACCTCGTTGTATTTACCCCTAGCCAACGGCGGCTTTACCTCACCATTACGCACCTTATCAAAAGCCACAAAAAAAGGGCAAGTAAATATCGCCAACTCATTTGTTAGTAAAGCGGTGCTTAACTACGGCACAGTAGCCATCTTGTCAAACATGTTAAAAGAGGCCGTTAGCACGGGTACAGCGCGCTCTTTAAACTGGCGATTAAAACAAAAACCCATAAGTGTAGCAGGCAAAACAGGCACAAGTAACAACCTAAAAGACAGTTGGTTTATAGCCTATGACAAAAAGTACCTAGTAATGGTATGGCTAGGCAGAGACGACAACAAATCATCAAGCTACAGCGGTAGTAGCGGTGCTTTACCCATATATGCCGACATAAAAAATTATTTAGATGAAAACTGAAGTTGTATACAGAAACATTGAAACACCGTTTTGGCTGTTTTTAAAAAAGCTTGAGTTTAAACTGCTCTAGTTTGATGTTTCTACAACCGACACGAGCCTTGCTCGTTACGATTTTGTTGTTGTCAGGTCACTTTTAAATACATAACACTACCAAGGGGTCGACAGAAACAGGCAGTTTTGAGAGAATGGCACTGTATTTTTAACGGCTACGTTTTATGAAATTTTTTCACCTATTACTTTTTGTTTTTATTTTATTGCTAACGGCTTGTCAGCAAGGCGCGCAAGATAAAAAAGCCATTGTGTTTGAACCTAAAAATGATAACGAGCAACTGGAACACCCCGCAGTAATACAACTTTGGAATGAAGCTAATCAAGCTAAAACAAATTTACACTATGCTTTGGCTGCTAATAAAATACAGCAAGCCTTAAAAATATTACCGAACAAAGCGATACTGTGGAGCCGCTTAGCAGAGCTTGCGATGCTACAAAAAAATACACAAGTGGCAGAGGATTTTGCTACACGCTCTAACGCTTATTCTGGCAATAATAAAAGGCTTTTAAAACGTAACTGGTTAATTATTAAACACGCGCGGTTACAACGTAATGACCAAGTGGGTGCAAGCCAAGCTGCATTAAAAATACAGAAACTTAGTTTTTAATGGAAACCTGCAAACAAGTTTTTAGCGAGACAGGCCCATTAGTTAATGTTTTAGAAAACTACTCGCCCCGAAAAGAGCAATTAGCTTTAGCCACTAAAATAGAAGAGGTATTAGAAAGCAACCAAGTGTTAATTGGCGAGGCAGGCACAGGTGTGGGTAAGTCTTTAGCATACTTAGTACCTGTGTTGTTATCGGGCAAGCACACTATTATTTCTACGGGTACTAAACATTTACAAGACCAGTTGTTTTATAAAGATGTGCCTATTGTAAAAAAAGCACTCGGTACAAATACACGCATATCTATGTTAAAAGGGCGTAAAAATTATTTATGTTTGCACCGTATGGACATGGCACGGCATAATTTTTTAACCCGCTTAAAAGAATATGCAGACCAGTTAAATGTAATTGAAAATTGGTCGTACAAAACCAAAGTAGGCGAAATTACAGAAATAAGTGACGTTAAAGAAGACTCTCAAATTTGGCCATTGGTCACATCTACCACCGATAATTGCATAGGGCAAGAATGCCCAAGCTGGGACGATTGTTTTGTAGTTAAAGCGCGTAAAAAAGCGCAAAAGTCTGACGTGGTGATTGTAAATCATCATTTGTTTTTAGCCGACTTAGCTTTAAAGGACGAAGGTTTTGGCGAGATTTTACCCAACGCTCAAGCCTATATAATGGACGAGGCACATCAACTGCCCGAAATTGCCGTTAATTTTTTTAGTACACGCATAAGCAATAAACACATTACCGAGTTGTGTCGCGACAGCATAGCCGAACAGCTTAACGAAGCACCAGAGATGATGGAAATACGCTTAACCTGCGAAGATATTGAAGCCAATTTAAAAAAAGTAAGGCTGCAATTAGGCGAACAAAATGCCAAAAAACCGTGGGGGCAAATTGTTCATAAACCGTCCTTAAAGGTAGAAATGGTCGGTTTAATAAACCATTTTGAAAAGCTTAAAGCGCAATTAGAAATAGGTGCTGAACAAGGAAAAGGGTTAGAAAACTGTTTAGAAAGATGCTGTAACTTATTGGAATTTTTAAATAAATTTAATAATTTACAGTTTGAAGACCGTATTTTGTGGTTTGAATCTTGGAATAATGGTTTTGCTTTTTATGCCACCCCGTACGAGATTGATAGCTTCTTTAAAAAGAAAATAGAACAACAATTATGCAGCTGGGTGTTTACCTCGGCTACCTTATCGGTAGATAAAAACTTTAATCATTTTAAACAACAAATGGGCATAGATGGCGTTAACGAGTTAATACTAAACAGCCCGTTTGACTATAAAAATAATGCCCGTTTATACATACCTAACGACTTACCCTTACCAAGCGCCAATAATTACCATGTAGAACTTTTTAAACAAAGCCGAAAAATTATAAAAGCGGCAAAAGGGCGCACCTTTTTTTTATTTACCAGCTACCGTTCTTTAAATGCGGCGGCAGATTACTTTGAAAACTACACCGACTTTAACGTGTTTGTACAAGGTCGGGATGCCAAAATGAAGCTAATAGAAAACTTTAAAAAAACCGACAATGCTATTTTATTAGCCACATCGAGCTTTTGGGAAGGGGTCGATATACGCGGGCAAGCATTAACCTGTGTAATTATAGAAAAGTTGCCCTTTGCATCCCCTGGTGATCCGGTATTAAAAGCACGCTTAGATTACATACAAAAAAATGGCGGCAATGCTTTTATGGACTACCAAGTACCGCAAGCCATTATTAGCCTAAAGCAGGGCGCAGGGCGTTTAATACGCGACTATAGCGACAAAGGCTTATTAATGCTGTGCGACTCTCGGTTAGTTACCAAACCGTACGGAAAACTGTTTGTAAATAGCCTAAACGCCATGCCAAAAGTAAAAGACAGCCAACAGGCAGAAGCCTTTTTGGAAACCTTATGATTTTAGCAATAGATACCGCAACAGAAGCATTTTCTGTGGCTATTAAATTGGCCGATAACCGCATTGTAGAGCACTACCAACTGGCACCAAGGTTGCATTCTAAATTAATTTTAGCAACCATTGATACACTACTGCTTGATAATAATTTAAATAAAAAAGACCTAACCGCCATCGTATTTGGCAAAGGCCCTGGCAGTTTTACGGGTGTGCGTATTGCCGTATCGGTTGCGCAAGGTTTAAGTACCGGTTTAAACTTACCCATTATTGGTATATCTACCTTAGCGAGTATGGCGCAATACACATACAGAACAAGCGGTCAGCAATATTTAGCTTGCGCGATAGATGCGCGAATGAAACAGGTTTACTGGGCAGAATATCAAATTAAAAATGCTAAAGCTCAGTTGATTAATGATGAAAAAGTGATCGCTCCAGAATCCGTTACATTATCGTCAAACAAACACTATTGTGGCGTTGGAAGTGGTTGGATAAGTTATCAAGAAAGCCTGACAGAGGCACTTTTTGGTATTAACGTTTCACCCATTATAGAAACCTTTCCACATGCTTACGACATGATAACCTTAGCGATAGATGCTTTAAAAAATAATAATAATTGCACCATAAAAAATGCCATGCCAACCTATTTAAGAAACAACGTAGCAAAAACCATTAAACAACGCGAACAAGCTCTAAAAGCAAAAACTGCATGAGCCAAATTGTTGCCATTGCGCTTGGCGGTGCTATAGGTGCCGTTTTACGCCACAGCCTTGCCCACCAAATGGTTTTACGTTTTGGGCGAGACTTTCCTATAGGTACGTTTTCTGTCAATTTAATAGGCTCATTTTTAATGGGCTTTTTAGGCATATTACTAATAGAAAAATTTCATGTATCTATGGAAGTGAAAACCTTTTTTTTAGTGGGTCTGCTGGGTTCATTCACCACGTTTTCTACCTTTTCTTTAGATGCTTTAAATTTAATACACAAAGGGCAACATTTAAAAGCACTTATTTATATGGGCAGCAGTGTGGTTGTTTGTGTCGTTGCCTGTTGGCTGGGTTTTATTTTAGCGCGGCAACTTATAAATTAACGTAATTTTATTGACAAAAACCTTCTTAAACTTAAAGAGTTATTGCAATGATTTATGTTTTGTACTGTATCATTGTTGTACAACGTCTAAATTCTCTTTTTAAATACTATAAAAAATTATGGCTAAAATTGATTCAAACCCTTTAGGTATCTCTAATGGTTTAATAAATAAATATAAGAATATAAAAAGGCCATACCAAAAATACAAAAAATCACCCGTTACTTTCGAAGTGGCAGAGGATTGTTTTGTAAATTGTCGCGCCATAGTGGTAAAAGACAAAACCTATGTTGTGCCACGGCACATTAATCGTGTTGATATTTGTTCAGGAAAAAATAATAAAGGCACACATGGCTGGCAATTACGTTATAAAAAAATATCTAAATTTTATAATGACCGTAAACAATCGTCTATTAAGTTAGGCTTAGAAAAAGCCAAAAATGACTTACGAAAAGGTTATGTAGCTAAAGACCATATAGAAATTGTAAATCAAAAACTAAATAAAAAAAATTTAAAAACTAAAAAAATAAAACTCATCCCTGGTGTTAATATCGCCTCGTCAACATTGGCTAAAACAATGGTAAAACACTACAACGTAGTTTGTTGTATTTCTGTTTTAAACGGTAAAGCAAGGCAGTTTACAAAATACTTATCGGTAGAAGAACGTTTAACCCAAGAAAAACTGAACAAGGCTTTAGATGTGCTTTTAACCTTACGAAAATATTCGGAACATTTGTACCATACAAAACAGCCAGAAATTGCCAAAATACTAAGTGTAAAACACATTACGCCATTATTAATAAAAGAGTATTGCCCTAAAATTAAATACCCAACAATCCAACAAGTAGTCAAGGCGTATTAAAGCTGTGCTAAAGGGTACGTTTATAGCTTCTATTAAAGATGGATGGTTTCGAGCGATGCTGTTTTCCTTAATTTGGTTAATACTTGTCGATGCTAATTGGGATTCTTGGTTATTTGCGGTTCCCGTCGTGCTGATAAGTACTTATGTGAGCATATTATTACTGCCCAGTTTTTCCATTTCAATAATCGGCCTTATTCGTTTTATTCCTTATTTTCTTTGGCATTCTTTACGTGGTGGGCTAGACGTGGCGATACGTGTCTTCCAGATAAAATTACAAATTTCCCCTGCGATAGTAAGCTACCAATGGCGCTTACCGCCAGGGATTTCACGCGTATTTATGGCCAATGTCACAAGTTTACTGCCTGGTACATTAAGTGTAGAACTGGAAGATGAATTGCTTTATGTGCATGTTCTTGATGAGTCAATTGATTATTTTACTGATATGCAAGAGCTGGAAGAACGTATTGCCCAAATGCTTGGCATCTGTTTAAACAATCAAGAAAAAAACCAAATAAGGAATAAATTTAAATGACTACGTTGTATTTAGTGGTTGCACTGTTTCTTTTACTAACGCTAGTAGTTGGTTTATGGCGTGTTTTACATGGGCCTACAGCTGCCGATCGTATGCTGGCGGCGCAGTTGTTTGGTACTACGGCGGTTGCTTGTTTAATATTGCTTTCTCAAGCTTTAAAACAGCCGTCTTTTATAGATGTGGCCTTGGTATTTGCACTACTAGCGGTAGTCACCGCCGTGGCATTTATTAAACGTTTTTGGGCGGAGGAATCAAATCATGTCGATGATTGATGTTTTAACTGCCATTTTCGTAATTACTGGTGCACTGTTTTTTTTAGCCGGTACCGTAGGTCTGCTGCGCTTTCCAGATGTTTATACCAGAATTCATGCTTTAACCAAAGCCGATAATTTAGGCCTTGGGTTAATAATAGTTGGGCTTATTTTACAAGCAGAATCTCTTATATTTGTGGCTAAACTAATATTTATTTGGCTGTTAGTATTACTTTCTGGAGCGGGTGTTGCGCATTTAATTGCAACCGCTGCACGACAGCGAGGTGTTAAAACGTGGAAGCCATAAGTTTACTGTTGATATTTGATGTTTTAATCGGTTTAACCTTGCTTTGGCTAGCATGGCAAGCGTTAAGCAGCCCCGATTTATTTCGTGCTGTTGTGTTATTTATCGCCTTTGGTTTATTAATGGCTTTGGCATGGGTTCGTTTAGACGCGCCAGATGTGGCCCTAGCAGAAGCGACAATAGGCGCGGGTTTAACCGGTGCATTACTACTTTCCTCGTTGGCGCGTATCCGTTTAGAGTCAAATAGAAGCAAGAACATTAAAAATAAAAACAGCATAAGTGCAACGAAAGATACTTAATAACTATGGACGATGACATCAAACAACCGCCTTTATTTATTAGGCTACTACTTATACTGTTGTTAGGCGGGTTAACGGTAAGTTTGTCGGTGGCTATTTTGTCTTTGCCAGAACAAGCACCAGGTTTAAGTACAGATGTTGCTGAAAATTTAAATAAAAGTGGGGTAAGCAACCCCGTTACTGCCGTTTTACTTAATTACCGAGCTTACGATACCTTGCTAGAGCTGGGTGTACTGTTTTTAGCATTACTAGGTATTTGGTCGCTTGGGGAAAGCGCTAAACCCATAAACGCTAAACCAGGCCCTGTATTAGATATACTATCTCGTGTGTTAACACCATTACTTATTTTGGTTGCGGGTTACCTTTTATGGGTTGGTGCTTATCAACCAGGTGGTGCTTTTCAAGCTGGCGCGGTATTAGGGGCTGCGGGCGTTTTACTGTTATTAAGTGGTTGGCAACTCAATGCCAAATATGCAGGTTTTGCTTTTCGTGTTAGCGTGGTTGCAGGTTTGCTTATTTTTGTCATTATTGGTTTAACTTTTATCTTGTTTTCTAACCAGTTTCTTCAATACCCACCTTATTACGCACCCGGTTTGATTTTATTTATAGAAACCGCGGCAACTGTATCTATTGGGATAAGCTTAGTCGCGCTTTTTTTAGGCGGTGAACCAAAATCGGGGCTACAAAAATGAGTTCAACATTTTTTTATGCATTAGTGGGCGTAGGTTTATTTAGCATTGGTATCTATGCCTTAATTATTTATGCCCATTTATTACGTAAAATTCTTGCAATTAATGTTATGGGCAGTGGCGTGTTTTTGGTGTTAGTGGCATTAGCCACACGAACAGGTGCAACCCCAGATGCAGTACCCCATGCAATGGTTATAACCGGTATTGTAGTTGCGGTATCTGCTACCGCTTTGGCACTGGCATTACTGTTAAAAGTACAATCAGAAACTGGCAGTGTAGAACTGCCAGAAGAACCGTTGGAGTAGATATTGATAGAAGGTTTTCATTGGCTAATTTTTGTTATATTTACCCCTCTTATAGGGGCGGTAAGTTGCTTTTTATGGCCTAAATACAACGTAAAACTGGCATTAATCACAACGTTTTTGTCGGTGTTTAGTGTTGCGGGTCTCACTTGGCAAATTGTCATTTATGGCGCGCAACGTTATAAATTGGGCGGTTGGGATGCACCGTTAGGTATACATCTTTATGTAGACGGTTTAAGCCTGTTAATGTTAATAATAACGGCTGTTGTAGGTTTGGCTATTAGTGTTTATTCTTCTGCTTATTTTAAAGCAGAAAAAGCCAAATATTTTTGGCCATTATGGTTGTTTTTGTGGTCGGCTTTAAATGGCTTATTTGTATCTGCGGATATTTTTAATCTTTTTGTTACATTAGAATTAATAGGTTTATCGGCAGTTGCTTTGGTCGCCTTGTCTGGTGGTGCTAATGCGATAACGTCTGCAATGCGTTATTTATTAGTGAGTTTACTCGGCTCACTCTTTTACCTTATGGGCGTAGCCTTGCTTTATCACAGTTATGGCACGGTCGATATTATGATGTTGGGGCAACAGGCACAATTAACACCCACCATGTGGTTAGCTATCGGTTTAATTACTTCGGGCTTGCTGCTTAAAACTGCACTGTTTCCAATGCATTTTTGGTTGCCACCGGCACACTCTAGTGCGCCTACACCTGTTAGTGCGTTATTGTCAGCGTTAGTGGTTAAAGCTTCTTTTTATATTTTGTTGCGGTTGTGGTTAGACGTATTTCCATTAACTATAGAACCTGCAACAATTAATATTGGCATGATTTTAGGTTTGCTAGGTTCGACGGCAATAATTTGGGGCGGCGTTCAAGCATTGCGTCAAACACGGTTAAAATTATTGGTTGCTTATTCAACCGTAGTACAAATTGGTTATATGTTTTTGGCCTTTCCTTTAGCAAGTATTTTAGGCTGGAAAGCCGCGCTTTATTTTGTACTGGCACATGCTGTTGCCAAAACGGCCATGTTTATGGCAGCAGGTAATATTTTGTTTTACGGAGGACATGATCGCATTGTAGATTTGGACAGAGTTGCCCAGCGTTTGCCCATAACTTTAATAGCATTTGGTGTTGCAGGCGTTAGCCTTATGGGGTTGCCACCAAGTGGTGGCTTTATTGCAAAATGGTTATTACTAGAGGCGGCGATTGTTTCCGGTCAATGGTGGTGGGGTTTAATGTTAATAGCTGGGGGGTTACTAACCGGTACCTATGTGTTTAAAGTTATTGGTTATGCTTTTACAGAAGCAGAATGCCCGCATGAAGCTAAAAAGGTGCCTAAAATTATGGAATGGACGGCATTAATGATGGCTATATTGGCAATAGTATTGGGTTTTCTTGCACCGGTATTGCTGCCGTTAATGGAAATTGGTACTCCGTTTGGTGAAAGTTTATGATGAATTGGGAAAGCTGGATGCCACTATCAGTTGTTCTTAGCTCATTTATTGTTGCGCTATTAATTTTCCCCTTGTCAGAAGAGAAAGCGAAAACCCGTATGATTTTAAACATGGCAGGTGCTTTGTTTAAGCTGGCATTGGTTATTGCCATGTTGTGGGGCGTGTATAACGGTTATCATTTTGAAACCCGCATAGCGATGTTACCTGGGCTAGACTTTGTTTTAAGAGCTGATGCCTTGTCTATGTTGTTTGTAACGCTTTCTGCGGGTCTTTGGTTATTAACTACCGTTTACGCTATTGGTTATCTCGAAGATTCCCCTCATCGAAGCCGTTTTTTTGGTTTTTTTAGCCTTTGTGTAACGGCAACAGTAGGTGTTGCACTGTCAGGTAATTTACTTACATTTTTGGTGTTTTACGAACTCTTAACACTGGCAACCTACCCATTAATTGTACACAGAGGAACAGAAGCTGCACGTAAAGCAGGGCGGACTTATCTTGTTTATACCCTATCTGGTGGTGCAATGCTTCTGCTTGGTACAATTTGGTTATACACCATTACTGGCACGCTAGAATTTACTCCTCAGGGGTTTGTTTCAGCCTTAGACAGTTCCTACCATCCGTCACTTATTATTATTTTTGTATTGTTAATGATTGGCTTGGGTGTCAAAGCGGCACTTATACCTTTTCATGGCTGGCTGCCTCAATCTATGGTTGCCCCTGCACCGGTAAGTGCCTTATTGCATGCGGTGGCCGTTGTAAAAGCCGGGGCGTTTGGCATTATTAGGGTGCTTTACGATGTGTTTGGAATAGAATTTAGTGCCACCTTGGGCGTAACTTTACCCTTAGCAATTATTGCCGGAGTAACCGTTATATATGGCTCGACGCGGGCGCTCTTTCAGGACGATTTAAAACGACGATTGGCATTCTCCACCGTCAGTCAAGTTTCTTACATTATTCTTGGTGTTGCTATAGTGGGCCCAGTAGCCACCATTGGTGGCATGGTGCATTTAGTGCACCAAGGGGTAATGAAAATAACCCTGTTTTTTTGCGCCGGTAACTTTGCAGAAACGCTGGGTATACACAAAATAAGTGAAATGAACGGGGTAGGTAAACGCATGCCATGGACTATGGCGGCTTTTACCATTGGTGCTTTTGGTATGATTGGTGCGCCCCCACTTGCGGGTTTTATTAGTAAATGGTATTTAGGCGTGGGTGCGTTAGAGGCAGGCCAAGGCTGGGTAATATACATTTTGGTAGGCAGTAGTTTGCTAAATGCCGCTTATTTTTTACCTATTTTATACGCCGCTTGGTTTAAACCACAAATAGGAAAATGGCCAGCCGAACGCAAATTTGGCTCTTTTGAAACCGCTTTAGCATTATTGGCACCGCCGGTTATAACAGCAATATTGGCGGTGTTATTGGGTTTACTGGCATCGACTCCTTTTAGCCCGCTAGAGTGGGCGCGTTTTATTACCTTAAAGGAATATCGATTGTGAAACATTATCTAAGCTTGGCTCTAGTAATTGACGTGTTAAAACTGCCGAGTGTTTTAGTGACTACCGCTTGGCTAAGCAAAGGCGTGTCTCTTTTATGATGGCATTAACACCCTCACTATTTTTATTAATGGTGCCTACTTTACCTTTTTTGCTAGCAGTAGCATTAATGGTCAGTTCTAAACGTGACAAACTGGTTTTTTTGGCACCTTGGGTTATTTTACCCGCGTTATTGTTGCCCATAATATTACCAGTAGGGTTTGAGCTTGAACTGCCGTGGATGTTATTAGGTGTTCATTTAGGTTATGACGATACTGCTAGAGTTTTTTTGATTTTTAGTTCAATACTTTGGTTAGTGGCCAGTATATATGCCTTTGGCTATTTTGATAATAAGGCTGAAAAAACAAACTTTTTTAGTTACTTCATGTTGGCTATGACGGGTAATTTTGGTCTTATACTGGCCCAAGACGTACTGATGTTTTTTACCTTCTTCACTTTAATGAGCCTTGCCAGCTATGGTTTGGTGGTACACAACCGTGGTGTAGAGGCTTTAAGAGCAGGGCGTATTTACATCATTTTAGTGATTGTTGCAGAAGTCACTTTGTTTGCCGGCTTTGTTATGGCCACTTTAGCGGCAGGTAGTACAGAGTTTGTTGATTTTCGCAGATTAATCCCTTTGTCAGATTCTAAAGACGTAATTATGGCATTGGTATTTTTAGGTTTTGGTATTAAAGCTGGGGTAATTGGTTTGCATGTTTGGTTACCATTAGCGCACCCCGTTGCGCCCACGCCAGCTAGTGCGGTTCTTTCGGGGGCTATGATAGCGGCAGGTTTATTGGGTTGGATGCGTGTAATGCCACTTGGCGAAGCGGCTTTACCCTTTTGGGGTGCCGTTATGATTATTGCCGGCATGGTTGCTACTTTTTACGCCGTTTTTGTTGGGGTATTACAACGTAACGCAAAAACAGTTTTGGCTTACTCTAGCATTAGCAGCATGGGCATTATGACTATGGCGACTGGTTTAGGGCTTATTGCGCCTAATAATTGGCCATTTATTTTAACTGCTATTTTAGTCTATGTTATGCAGCATGGCCTTGCTAAGGGTGCATTATTTCTTGGCGTGGGGTTATGTGCAAAACCTGTCGTATCTCGTAGCTTGCGCTACTTGTTTATTGTGGCATTACTCATTCCCGTACTCACTTTGGCGGGTGCGCCACTAACAAGTGGATTAATTGCTAAGCATTTACTAAATATACAGTTAATAGAAGCCGCATCGCCTTGGGCAAATTGGGTGCAAATGCTACTACCTTGGAGTGCCATAGCAAGCAGTGCACTTTTAATTCGTTTTTTATTTTTAGTTTGGCCACAAGCAAATGATACAAGCGACTCTAAAGCGGTTTTAACTACCCCTGTAATGTTAGCAAGCTATATTAAATGGGGTTCTTGGTTAGCATTGGTTGCCGTAGTTGCACTTAGCCCGTGGTTGGTTTCGTTAATAATAATTAAAGATGGCTCGACACCCTATTACTGGTCAATAGCATCATCAATTAGCGCGTTGTGGTCTATAGTATTGGCCTTAACCGTAGCGGCAGGCGCATGGTTTATTACACGCCATACCCTGTTTTATAAAAAGTTGGCTATACCCGCAGGTGATATGGTTATTATTGTAGAACAATGGCTATGGCCGCAACTCGTGTTAATGGTATCAATGGTTTTTACTGTATTAAATAAACCAAGGTTATTTTTATTAGCCAAAATAAATGAATGGCTTAATGGTGACAATTTAACTTCTGTGATGACGAGTTTAGAGGTGCGATGTAAACACTGGACAGTGGCAACAACTTTGTTGCTGGTACTGGTTGCTGTGTTTGTTTTTACCCTTAGCGTTTATGGTTAAACTGCAAATGCCAGCAGTAACTTGGCAGCAAAAAGTGCAAATATAAAAAGCCCTAAAACGGCTAAAATCGTCGACCCCTTGCTCTTATTTGAATGCAAACCCTAATCCTCATATAGAAAATATAAAAATGCCACAATCCTTTAATGCACCTAGTAAAACTAAAAATCGTCTCATCACCAATAAGGTGACCACGACGTTTTTAATTTCCCTATGCACATCAAATGATTGCACCTGTTTCACATTTCTATATGAGGATTAGGGTAATAGATTCCTTAATGAAACCTTCATAATAGGTTAAAATAGCCTTTTTAAATTCACCTTATTATTTTCATGCTTGATATTAAAATATTACGTTCAGACATTGATAACATAGCCGTAAAACTTAAAACACGTGGTTATAATTTAGATGTAAAAACCTTTGTAAGTCTAGAAAATAAAAGGAAAAAACTGCAAGTAGAAACACAAGATTTACAAAATGAAAAAAACGTCAAATCTAAAAGTATTGGCGCAGCCAAAGCCAAAGGCGAAGACATTAAACCGTTTTTAGATGAAGTTGCAAAAATGGGTGATGCTTTAAAACAAAATGAGCATAACCTGTCTGACTTACAAAAAGACATTGAACAGTTTTTAATGGCCATACCCAATGTGCCGCATAAAACCGTACCAACAGGTTTAACCGAAGACGATAATGTAGAAATGGAAACATGGGGTGACAAACCCGTGCAAGATTTTGATGTTTTAGACCATGTAGATTTAGGCTCTGAGTTAATGGACTTTGCATCAGCCAGTAAACTCTCTGGTGCGCGCTTTGTGGTGTTACGCTCTCACTTAGCTAAAATGCACCGCGCGTTAATACAACTAATGCTAGACACCCATACCAACGAACATAACTACAACGAAGTTTATGTACCTTATATAGTCAATAGAGAAAGTTTAGAAGGAACAGGGCAGTTACCTAAGTTTGAAGAAGACTTATTCAAATAGGTTCAGAGCACGACTTATACCTAATACCCACCGCAGAAGTGCCCGTAACCAACTTAGTACGCGACAGCATTATAGAAGAGGACGACTTACCATTAAAATTTGTGGCTCATACGCCCTGTTTTAGATCAGAAGCGGGTGCATACGGTAAAGATACACGCGGTTTAATCCGCCAACATCAGTTTGAAAAGGTCGAATTGGTGCAAATAGTCAAACCCGAAGATTCTGAACAAGCATTTGAAGAACTTACTCAACATGCAGAAACCATATTAAAAAAACTAAAATTACCTTATAGAAAATTAAATTTATGTGCGGGCGATATAGGTTTTTCTGCCGCCAGAACCTATGATTTAGAAGTATGGGTACCGGCACAAAACACTTACCGCGAAATTTCATCATGCAGTCATTTTGAAGACTTTCAGGCACGGCGTATGCAAGCAAGGTTTAGGCGTAAAGGCGTAAAAAAGCCAGAACTACTGCATACTGTAAACGGTTCTGGCTTGGCAGTAGGGCGCACCCTAGTGGCGATTATGGAAAACTACCAGCAAGCAGATGGTAGCATAAACGTGCCAGAGGTTTTACAGCCTTATATGGGTGGCATAAGCAATATAAACGCTGCATGAGTCAATACCTATATATTCACCCGCATAACCCACAACCGCGTTTAATTAAACAAGCGGTAGATTTAATAAAGAGTGGTGCTATTGTGGTGTTTCCAACAGATTCTTGTTATGCCATTGGTTGCCACTTAGAAGATAAAAAAGCGGTTGATAAAATTCGTCAAATTAGAAATTTAAGTAAAAACCATAAATTTACGCTAATTTGTAGAGACCTAACAGATATATCCAATTACGCCAAAGTAGACAATCAAACCTACCGTTTTTTAAAACGTTTTACACCCGATGCCTACACCTTTATTTTAAAAGCCAGTAAAGAAGTACCCAACAGGCTAATACATAAAAAACGTAAAGAAATTGGCCTACGCATACCCGACAACACCATTACCGCAAGCCTTTTAGAGGCATTAGGGCAACCCATGATGAGTTGCACCTTAATACTGCCAGGTGATGATTTGCCCGTAACCGATGTAGAAGATATACGCGATAAAATAGAAAATCTGGTAGATTTAATAATAGACGGTGGTCATTGTGGCATTGAGCCTACCACCGTAGTACATTTAGAAGATGGTGCGCCCTACATAACGCGTGTTGGCAAAGGCGCTACAGAACAAATAGAGAATTAACAGGAACAAAAATGGCAACAGTTACAAACAATCGAGTTTTATCTGGCATGCGCCCAACGGGGCTTTTGCATTTAGGACACTACCACGGTGTATTAAAAAACTGGATTGAATTACAGCACAATTACGAATGTTTCTTTTTTGTAGCAGATTGGCACGCCCTAACCACCCATTACGAAACACCGGGCGATATTGAACAACACAATTTTAATATGGTTGTAGATTGGCTTGCCGCAGGCGTTAGCCCAGGTTCATCTAAAATATTTATACAATCTAAAGTGCCAGAACATGCAGAATTGCACCTATTATTGTCTATGATTACGCCGTTAGGCTGGTTAGAACGCGTACCCAGTTATAAAGACCAACAACTAAAATTGCGTGAAAAAGACCTCACCACCTACGGTTTTTTAGGTTATCCGCTGTTGCAAAGTGCCGACATATTAATGTACAAAGCCGGGCAAGTACCCGTAGGCGAAGACCAAGTAGCCCACATAGAATTAACCCGAGAAGTAGCCAGACGTTTTAACCACATGTACGGAAGAGAAATAGGTTACGAAGAAAAAGCATTGGCCGCAGTAAAAAAAATGGGTAAGAAAAATGCTAAATTATTCAATATCTTACAGCGTAATTATCAAGAACAAGGTGATCAAAAAAGTTTAGAAGTTGGACAAGCTTTATTGGAAGCACAAAAAAATATTTCAGTTGGCGATAAAGAAAGACTATTCGGCTTTTTAGAAGGTGTCGGAAAAATAATATTGCCAGAACCGCAATCGTTATTAACTAAATCATCAAAAATGCCGGGTTTAGACGGACAAAAAATGTCCAAATCATACGGCAACACCATCTCATTACGAGACGACCCAGACGTAATAGAAAAGAAAATACGTACCATGCCAACAGATACCGCACGTATCAGGCTTACCGACCCCGGCAACCCTGCACATTGCCCAGTATGGCAACTGCACGAAGTCTATTCGGACAATGATGTAAAAGACTGGGTAATGAAAGGCTGTACCGAAGCAGGTATAGGTTGTATCGCTTGTAAACAACCCATAATAGATGCGGTAAAAATTGAGTTAACAGAAATACAATACAGAGCAAAAGAATATATAAGTGACCCATCGTCGGTAAAAGAAATAATAAACGAAGGCACAGAAGCTGCACGCGAAGTTGCAAGAGAAACCTTAGAAGAAGTTAAAATTGCGATGGGTATGAACTATTAATTATGGACGCGCAAACTGGAAAACCATCAAACTTAGCCAAACAAGATGAAATGCCGTTTGCGATTGTGCAAGGCGAAAGCCTGTCTATATTACCGAAAGATTTATACATACCGCCAGACGCTTTAGAAGTAATTTTAGAAGCATTTGAAGGCCCTTTAGATTTGCTTTTATATTTAATTAAACGTCAAAATTTAAATATTTTAGAAATTCCCATTTCAGAAATAACCACGCAATACATGGAATATATTGCGTTAATGGACTCTTTACAGTTTGAATTAGCAGCCGAATACTTAGTCATGGCCGCCATGCTTGCCGAAATTAAATCGCGCATGTTATTACCGCGTATAGGCGAAACAGATGATGAAGAAGACCCAAGGGCAGAATTAATACGCCGATTACAAGAGTATGAACGCTATAAAAAAGTAGCCACAGAACTGGACCAATTACCCCGCATAGAACGCGATTTTGACATAGCACAGGCGCATATAGAACTACCAGAAAAACAAAACCAACAACCAGACATAGAACTAAAAGACTTAATAGAAGCTTTTGAAGCAATCGTTAAACGTTCATCTATGTTTAAAAGCCACCTTATTTCAAAAGAGCCATTATCTGTTAGAGAGCGTATGGGCGTAGTTTTATCTAAACTCACCGATAACGAATTTGTTTATTTTGGCGACTTGTTTACCGACGAAGAAGGCCGCGCAGGAGCAGTAGTGACTTTTTTAGCAATACTAGAACTGATAAAAGGCAGTTTGATAGAGTTAGTGCAAAACTTACCATACTCTAAAATATACGTTCGACCAAAAACAGCAATTCAGGAAGTTTAAAGTAATGAACCCAAACGCATTAGAAAATGTCGTAGAAGCCATTTTATTATCCACCGCCAACCCGATGAGTGTAAAAAAAATAGTCGAACTATTAACACTCAACGACGAAGTTTCCCCGCCCAACAGTAAAGACGTAGGCAAAGCACTTAACGATTTAGCCGACAATTTAACCAATAGGGCGGTAGAGTTAGTAGAAGTAGCCAGTGGTTTTAGGATACAAATACGAACCCAGTATTACGCCGAAATTAAAGGTATTTTTGAAGAAAAACCAGCCAAATACTCTAAAGCCCTATTAGAAACTTTGGCCATAATCACCTACAGACAGCCAATAACACGTTCAGAAATTGAAGAAATACGTGGCGTAAGCGTAAGCAGCCAAATAGTTAAAAACCTATTAGAACGCAGCTGGATAAAGGTAGTAGGGCATAAAGAAGTACCAGGAAGGCCATCTATGTACGGCACAACTAGCGAACTGCTTAATTACTTTAACCTAAAGTCTTTAGACGAATTGCCAACCTTGGTAGAGATGCAAGACATAAGCAACTTAAACCAAGAGCTAGATTTAGACAACCCAAACTAAGCCTTTTATGGACGATCAGCAAGCTGTAAAAAGTGTTAAAAAATGGATTAACGAATTCATTATCCCCAACAATGTTTGTCCATTCGCCTATAAAGAAATTCAAAACAAAACAACACGTTTTATCGTTAAACAACATAACTCAATTGAAGACACCTTATTTAACATAATAAATGAACTGACGCAGTTAGATAAAGAGCTAGAAACCAATACTTCGCTATTTATTATTAACCAAGGGGTCGACGATTTTGATGCTTTTTTAGACTTGGTATCATTGGCAAATGCGTTATTAGAAAAGCAAAACTATGCAGGCGTATATCAACTAGCAAGCTTTCACCCGCAATATCAGTTTGAAAATACCAAGCAAGACGCTGCAGAAAATTTTAGCAATCGCGCACCATGTCCAGTTATACATATTTTAAGAGAAACAGCCGTTGAGCTAGCGGTTAAGCAACACATAGACGTACATCAAATACCCAAAGATAATATCAAACGTTTAAATGAGATTGGTTTTAAAAAATTAAAAGGTGACTTAACAAAACTTATAGACATTAAGTTTTAAAAAATATTGTAGGCGAAAAAAAACCACCAGAAGGTGGTTTAAAAATTGGCGCGCCCGGAAGGATTCGAACCTCCGACACCTTAGTTCGTAGCCAAGTACTCTATCCAGCTGAGCTACGGGCGCATAATTTGAGCGACGAATTATGTGGATTTATGGCTTTCAAGTCAAGGTTTATTCTTAATTACTTTTGTTTATTAACGGGCGTATTAAAGACTCAAGACCATTAATTTTTACTTCTAATGTTATGCCTAATAATTTACCCAATTGATTATTAGACAAGCCTTTATTTGCCAACCAAATGACATAAGGCTCTGGTAAATCTACTAAATAATATCCAGTATATTTTCCGTAAGGCATTTTAGTATTTGCCATTTGTAATAAATCATTTTTAGAAAACATTAACTATCCTACACAGTGGCATATTGCTGATTAAAATCCCATCGCTGTACTTAAATGCTTTAACGTACAGGCGGGTAATTGTACTAAGTAAACAAAATCCATTTAAAGCATTTGCTATAAATTACTAATTTAAACGTAATACCAGTAAACAATAGCAACGCCATAATACCACAATAAAAACCTATATGCGCATAATGTATATTATGTTAAATTGTATTTATTCGTGTTTAAACGTTTTATGCTGATTTATAAGGCTGTCACCTTTTCTACTTTGCGTTTGTCTACTGTCATTACATTAATGCTTTTTAAGCATTCATTAATGTAGGCGTTAATAAACCAATTGCGTTTAATGTTTTGTGAATGGCTTCTATTTTTGTCAGACAAGTCGGCTTCTACCGATCTGGCATCGTGATATACACGCAATGTAAATTTGCCTAAACTTAATTTGTATTTTGATTGCTGCTTAAAATTAAAATAATTTTCGCCACTAATGGTTAATGTATAAATACTGGTGTACTTATGTTTTTCTACACATCTAAAATGTACTTTAGTTTTAGCGTCATCGCTTATATAAAAATCTTTTTCAGACCTTAATATGTTTTTAAGTAAAAAATAATTGTCTTCAAATAACTCCATCAAACTGCAATAACTTAAATCATCGCATTCTAAAAAATTGACAAGATTATGTTGCGAACTAAAAGAAAAATTCATAATTGATAATAATACGTTAAAAAGATGCTCTAGCGTTGGCTACATGGATGTAGGTACACAGAATTGAATGGAACACTATGCGTGCCACCCCTTGGTGGTTTAATACGATATAATGCCGTTTTTATTTGCATACATTCTTATAAATGGCTAATTTGTTATACAAAAAAATGTTCCACAAAAATGGTGCAAATTGGTCTAATTTATTTGGCTGCAGTAAAAGCATTATTTTAAGTGAATTTGCTGCTAATTTCGACGGTTTAACCGTTTTAATATGTGCCACAACCAAAGAAGCTTTAGATTACGAAAGCGAATTGCGTGTTTTTAATGCAGATTTAGACATATTTACTTTCCCAGACTGGGAAACCTTGCCTTACGACTATTTTTCGCCTCATCAAGATATTATATCAAACAGGTTACGCACCCTATTCAAACTGCGCCAAGCTTCGTCTGGTATTTTAATTGTTCCTGTTTCAACTTTTTTAACTAAAGTTGCGCCTTGTGATTATATTTCTTCTAAAACGTTTATCTTTAAATTGGGTGACATTATTCACCTTAATGATTTTAAACACCATTTAGAATTTTCGGGCTACCGCCATGTTAAGCAAGTAATGGAACATGGCGAATATTCGGTACGTGGTTCTATTATAGATATATATCCAATGGCATCGTATTTACCACTTCGTTTAGAGTTGTTTGATGATGAGCTGGAATCCATACGCACTTTTGACGCAGACACTCAAATAACCATAGATAAAGTAGAAAAAATTGAAATTTTACCGGCTAAAGAGTTTCCGTTAGATGATGATGCAATCGCCCTTTTTAGAACCAATATACGAGAAAAGTTTTCAGATTCTGGACGAAATTCAACAATTTACGAACAAGTTACCAATCGACAAGCCTTTCCTGGTATTGAATATTACATACCGCTGTTTTTTAAAGAAATGGCAGGGTTATTTAGCTATTTCACTAATACGCACCAATACTTCATCACCGATAATGTTAACGAATCCGCTTTGGATTTTGTACACCAGTATGAGCACCGCTATGACCAGTACCGCCACAATACAGACCGACCACTATTAGAACCTAATCATTTACTATTAGATTTAGGCACAGTTGAAAAGCAATTAAAAAAAGCCATCACATTAACCAATAAAACGTTAAACAGTGATGATTTTGCAACAAAAGATTCGTTATTCATTTCAGAAAATGATCAATCATCAATTGCACAGTTTTCTAACTTCTTAGATGGTTTTGATGGGCGCGCATTGATTGTTTCAGAATCATCTGGCAGACAAGAAGTTTTAAGCCATAAACTGCATGACTTGAAAATTAATTTTAAAAGAAAAAATAATTGGCAAGACGTTTTAAATTCAACCAACAAATTATCACTAATAACGGGCGTTATAGAAGAAGGCTGTTTTTTAGAAGATAAAAACCTATTAGTTATTAGTGAATATTATTTAACTGGCTATAAACCACGCCAAAAAGCCAGTAAATCTAAACGTACTTTAGATTCTGAATCCATCATCCACAACCTGTCAGACCTTAAAGAAGGTGATGCGATTGTACATATAGACCACGGCGTGGGGCGTTACCGTGGTTTAAATATACTTAATATAAACGGGCAAGATGCCGAGTTTGTCACCCTGCACTATCAAGATGAAGACAAACTTTATGTACCGGTTGGCTCTTTACATTTAATTGCTCGTTACTCTGGCGCAAGCCACGACACCGCACCAATTAACCGTTTAGGTACAGATAAATGGAGCAAAGCCAAAACCAAAGCCGCCAAAAAAGTAAGAGATGTAGCAGCCGAACTGTTATTAATATACGCAAAACGCGAAGCCGCTATAGGTTATGCGGTAGATATTAATAACGATAATTACTTTAAGTTTAGTGAAGAATTTCCGTTTGAAGAAACGGTAGATCAATTAACTGCTATTAAACAAATAGAAGCCGACATGGCCATTAAAAAACCAATGGACAGGTTGGTTTGTGGCGATGTTGGTTTTGGTAAAACAGAAGTGGCTATGCGTGCGGCTTTTTTAGCCATAGACGGTGGAAAACAAGCCGCAATTTTAGTGCCAACTACCCTGCTTGCCCAACAACACTACCAAAACTTTATAGACCGCTTTGCCAATTGGCCCTTTAATATAGCAGGCTTAACGCGTTTTACAAAAACCAAAGAGTTGGCCAAAATAGAAGCAGGTTTAGCCAATGGCACTATAGATATGGTTATTGGTACACACAAACTGCTATCTAAAAGCATTAATTACCATAACTTAGGCATTGTAATAATTGATGAAGAACACCGTTTTGGTGTTAGACACAAAGAACACATGAAAAGCATGCGCTCATCGGTAGATGTATTAACCCTTACCGCCACACCTATACCGCGTACGCTTAATATGAGCTTAGCCGGCATGCGCGACTTGTCTATAATTACCACACCACCTGCAGAACGTTTGGCAATAAAAACATTAGTAAGTGAATGGAGCGATGAGCTAATTGTAGAAGCCTGTCAGCGCGAATTAGCACGCGGTGGGCAAGTGTATTTTTTACATAACGAAGTAAAAACCATAGAACGTATAACCAAAAATTTAGAAGCATTAATGCCACAAGCTAAAATAAAATACGCACACGGGCAAATGCAAGAACGTACCTTAGAAACTATAATGGTCGACTTTTATCACCAAAAATTTAATATTTTAGTAGCCACCACCATAATAGAATCTGGCATAGATATACCCACAGCCAATACCATTGTTATCAACCGAGCAGACAAATTAGGTTTGGCGCAATTGCACCAAATACGTGGGCGTGTTGGTCGGTCACATCACCGTGCTTACGCCTTTTTACTTACCCCGCCCGAATCTTTATTAACCCGTGATGCAAAAAAACGCTTACAAGCCATAGCATCTATGGAAGAGTTAGGTGTTGGTTTTACCTTAGCCACACACGACATGGAAATACGCGGCGCAGGAGAATTTTTAGGTGATGATCAGTCGGGGCAAATACAACAAATTGGTTTTACTTTATACAGCGAGTTATTAGACCGAGCCGTTAAAGCCTTAAAAGAAGGAAAAACATTTGATGTCGATGACGCAATGGCCAACCCTGTAGAAATTGAATTGCATATATCATCTTTAATTCCTTCTGACTATATTTATGACGTACAAACACGGCTAATATTTTATAAACGCATCGCCAGTGCACAATCTATAGAGCAACTTAACCAGTTGCAAATAGAGTTAATAGACCGCTTTGGCTTATTGCCCGACGAGTTAAGAAACTTAGTTCACCAAACCGAATTAAAATTAATTGCTATGCCTTTAGGCTTATTAAAAATAGACTTAAATGAAAAAGGCGGAAAGTTTGTATTTGATAAAACACCCAATATCAATACAACAGAATTAATTACCATGATACAAAGCATGCCGAATATATATCGACTAGATGGTCAACAAATATTAAGATGTACTACAAAAATAGAAAAAGATTTTCAGCGCTATGAATATGCAAAATTTGTAATGGATAGACTAAAAAAATGACATTAAAAACAATTGCTTATACAGTATTATTAATGCTTATTAGCGTAAGTATACATGCGGCTAAGCTGGACGAATATCAAGTTGAGATAGTGATTTTTAAACAGAAAAACATTTCTGTTAGCGAATCTGAAACATTTGAAAAAACGGTATTGATACCAAATAACCAAAACAGTTTATCTTTACCCAATTTTGAGCTACCAAAAACTGCCGCGAAAGCACCACTTTTAAATAATAATATTAAAAAAGTTAATTACGACGTAATAACTGCCATCCACCCTGCTAGTGTTTCACTTATTCAATTAGGTGGTGTCAAACGAAGTATTAATCGTTCTTCTCATTATAAAATACTGTCACATATAGCTTGGCGACAGCTTGGTTTGGACAATAAAAAGGCAAAAAAAATACGCATAACTTATGGTAAAGCTTTTGTTGTTATGCAAAACAAGGTAGATGACGATGTGGCAAATATTGCTATTGATTATAAACACCTACTCAAGCAGTGGAAAAAATACAAAAAAGAACACAATATACCTAAAAAAGAGTCGTCTTTTTATAATGATGATTCGCCATTAAATGAAGCGGTAATACCGATAGATTTATTGAACTATATTAAATCTATCAACTTGGTTGCCCACGTAGTTTACCCACTAGATGGAACAATTAAAGTGGTTAGAACACGCTATTTACACATGCATACCGACTTAATATGGACCGTTGTATTGCCTAAAAAAATAGAACCTACTAATGAAGAGACCTTATTGGTAAAAGATGACTTTAATTTAGCTATTGCCAACCTTAAACAAGAGCTAGAAGAAAAACCCAATTCTTTTATTGAAACCTTAGAAAAATTGAACCTTCAATCTTATGCTTTTAAAGCTCACCGAAAGATGAGAAGTAAAAAGCAACATTATATTGATCACCCCAAATTAGGCATAGCTACGATAATAATGCCAGTGATTATAGATAAAAAATAAATCGAACCGTATTAAAATTTTAGTTAGATAAGTTTAATTGAGCAATTAACTTAGCAATCTTTTGCATGCCAATATTAAGGTTTTGTTGTATAGCCTCCATATCAATGCTTTCACCATTAATTCCTGCTGCCCAATTTACTACAATACAACAGCTCATGTAATTTATGCCCGCTTCTTTGGCTAAAATCGCTTCTGGCATAGCGGTCATACCCACCAGATCACAGCCATCATTACGCATACGTTTAATTTCGGCAACGGTTTCTAACCTTGGGCCTTGGGTGCAACCGTAAACGCCACCATCAAAATAACTAATATTTAACTTATTTAAAATATTTTTTATATAAAGTTGTAACGTTGGTGAATAAGGCTGGCTAAAGTCACAATAACTGACCTTTTTATTAGCATCAAAAAAAGTATGCTCGCGCGAATGTGTGTAATCTATTATTTGATTAGGAAGCGCAATAGATGCAGGGCTGCATTTTGAATTGATACCGCCGACCGCATTAATTGAAACAATATCGGTTACACCGCATTGTTTTAATGCATCAATATTGGCGCGATAATTAATTAAATGTGGTGCAATCTGATGTTGTTCACCATGTCGAGATAAAAAATAGATAAATGAATTATTTAACGATACTTCATAAATTTTAGTAGATGTAGCTCCATATTGGCTTTTGATTTCGTGCTCTTTTACAATTTTATAATCGGTTAACTGGTACAGCCCAGTACCCCCAATTAGTGCAAGTTTTTTCATATTACCCTAATCCTCATATAGAAATATGCAAGAGGTACACATTTTATGTGCATAAGGAAACTAAAAACATCACTGTCACTTTTCTTCAACCCACCATGTTTTTAATATATAAGGCGTAGCCGCATAATAAAGCGGTAAAACTTTAGGGCCTTTTAAGGTATTTTTATAAGCAACCCGGTGTTCAGCTATATACCAATTAGGTATTAAGTAATGCCCTGTTAACAATACCCTGTCTAAAGCTTTAGATGCTGCTACTAAATTGACTCTATCGGTCGCATAAATAATTTCGTCTATCAAGTTATCAACCACAGCATTATTAATGCCCGCTAAATTTAAAGAGCCTTTTTTATTTGCAGCGATAGACGAAAAATAATTTTTCAATTCATTACCCGGTGATTGGGATTGACCGTAGCTCATCACCACCATGTCAAAGTCAAAAGATTCTATTTTGTGCTGGTATAAGGTAGTGTCAATAGTTCGATAGCTTGCATGTATGCCCAATTTTTTTAGGTTACTTACAAAGGGTGCAACAATTCGTTCAAAACCTTTTTGTGCTAATAAAATAGTAAAATCTAAGGGTTCACCTTTGTCATTTTGTAACCGTCCTTTATTAATTTTCCAGCCTGCTTCTTTTAATAGTCGTGTTGCTTGACGTAAGTTTTTTCTTAAACTGTTGGGAAAAGCAGTAGAAGCCGGTTGCAATATTGTGTCAAAAACAGGCTCTAGCGTCGACCCCTTGCCTTGGTTTTTTATGTGTTTATTTAATAAGGCTAACTCTAAACCGGTCGGTTTACCTGTGGCTGCTAATGTACTATTGCTAAAATAGCTATTGCAGCGTTTATATTGGCCATAAAATAAGTTTTTATTAGACCATTCAAAATCTAACGCCATACTGATAGCTTGGCGTGTTTTAGCATTACTAAACTTATCCAGTCGCGTATTAAATATAAAACCTTGCATACCAGCGTTATTACTGTGTTTTAGTGTATTTTTAACTAAGGTGCCATCTTTAAATTTAGGCCCTTTATAGTCTCTAGCCCATCGTTTTGAATGATTTTCAAGTATAAAATCAAACTCCCCTGCTTTAAAACCTTCTAAGGCTACGGTTAAATCTTTAAAGTATTTGTATGTAATGGTCTTAAAATTAAACATACCCCTGCGTACATTTAAGTCATTAGCCCAATAATTAGGGTTCTTTTTGTAAACAATAACTTTACCAGGTTGAAAAGAGTCAATTAAATAAGGCCCACTGGTAATGGGCTTTTCTAGCAGCGTTTTATTAAATGCTTTACCGTTTAGCCATGTTTTACTAAATATTGGCATACCGCCAATAACAAGGTGAAGTTCTGGGTTGGTTTGTACAAAATTAAATTTAACTCTGTATTTATCTAAAACAACGGCGTTTTTAATGTCACCATAATATATTTTAAATTGAGGGTGCGCCTCTTCACCCGTTAAGGTATCAAAAGAAAACTTAACATCGGCAGCGGTAACAGCGTCACCATTATTAAAACGGGCATGTTCATTTATGGTAAAAATTACAGAAAGCCCATCACTGGCGAGTTTAATATCTTTTGCTAATAAGGCATACACACTAAAGGGCTCATCAAGGCTTTTTTCCATTAATGATTCAAACATTAATAGGTTTAAACCATCTGCAGATATAGACTTTAATAAAAATGGGTTGAGTGTTTGAAACGTACCAAATGCAGATAAGTTAATGTTTCCATTTTTGGGCGCATTAGCATTTACATAGTCAAAATGAGAAAAACCGTCTTTGTATTTAGGCTCGTACCCTAATGCCATAGACGAGGCAGCAAAACTTTTAAAGGGCAAAAACAGTATAAATGCTACAAAAATTAATTTGCTAACTAATCGAAACATTAAATGAAAACCTCATAATTTAGTAGTTAAATAATATAAGGTTTAGAGTGTTTTTATTGGAAAACATTCATTTATTTTCCAATTATTAGATCGGTAGCCAGACCAACCGAAAAGCTAAAATTATTAAACGGTTTATTCTAAAGCCGATTCATTAATTTCCACTTCGGACTTTTCTTTTAAAGCATTTAGCCACTGATCATACTCTATAAGCCCCAAACGACGAGATTGATTGTTTAGCGTTACAGGGTTGGTAGCAACAACATTATTGTCTTTTTTAATGCTATCTGTAACAACAACGGCTAAACCTTTATTGGTTTCTATTACTGGCGATACAGTTTGATTACCATTTTCTATTTTAAGTTTAAACAGTGCGCTAACAATACGTCTATCTAAAACAGTGTTATTACGCGAAATGTACCCTTTATCTTCAATAACCACTTTGTTATTAACTACTGATAACCCGTTATTTAGGGTTTCTGCAATAATATTTGCATCAAAGGTCATTAAATTTTTAATATTTTGAATATTAAGTGCAGATACAATTTCTGGTTTAACTTCTTCTAATGTTTTTTGTCTAGCTTCTTGTAACTCATCAATACGAACAACCATAATATGCGTTTCAGAAAGTTCTAAAAGGTTACTGTTTAACCGATCATTAATTACCTGTTGGCTATAAATGGCATTTTTAACTTTTGGGTTGGCCATAATGCCAGTATTTGTGCCATCTAAAATCCAATCGGTTATTTTAATTTTTATACCTGATGCTTCTGAAGCCGCTTCTAAATTATCTGAATTTTCAAAACTTTGATTAGCAATCTTTTCGGAAATATCATAAAAAAGTAAATCTGCTTGTTTTAACTTTAATTCTTTTTCTAATTTAGTTTTTAACTCGCTAAAAGGTTTAGTTTTTGCAGAGTTTATTTTGTCTAAATAAATTAAATGGTAACCAAATGAGGTTAAAACAGGTTCACTAATTTGGCCTTCTTTCATTGCAAATAAGGCATCTTCAAAAGCTTGTACCATAATGCCTTTTTCTACTTCACCTAATGAGCCACCTTGGTTTTTAGAGCCAATATCTTGAGACTCTTGTTTGGCAATTTCTGCAAAAGATGCACCCTGTTCAATTTCAATTTTTAGCGCAATTAATTTATCTTTTGCTGCTTGCTTAACGTCATCATTATCGGTTTCTTTAATTTTAATAAGAATATGTGAAGCAAGACGTTTTTCATTGCTTTTATGCAGTTCTTTATTATTTTCATAAAGTGCTAGTACATCTTCGTCATTAATGGTGACGGTTTTAGCTACGTCTTCAATGTTCAGCTCTAAGTAAGCCACCCTAATTTTTTTAGAATGTTTAAATTCAGATTTATGCTGTTCAAAATAGTTTTCAATATCTATATCAAGCGGGGCATCTGCGGTGTAGTCATTACTGTTTAAAGAATAAACAATCGCATTTCTTTTTTGACTGCTAAGACGTTCAATTCGAGCGGTTTCATCAGGTAATATAAAGCTCGATTCTAAAAAGGCTTTTTGAATTTGAGTGTTTCTTGCAAACTCGCGCACCAGGCTCTCAAATTGAGGAATGCTATAACCTAAAGAATTAACTTGTGCTTTATAAAAGTCTTGGTCAAACACGCCGTCTTTTAAAAATGTTTCGTCAGCTAATATTTGGCTAGACAAATCTTGGTCAGAAATGATGAACTTATAATCGTTTAAGTATTGAGTTAAAACTGCTTTTTTAATTAAAACTTGAAGGGCTTGGCTTTTAAACAGCTGATTAGAATCAAACACTTCGGGTAATTTACCGCCAAAGTTTTCTGCTAATTGTTGTCGCTGAGTTTGTGTTTCTTGGTCCAGTGCTCGTACTGTAATTTCAGTGTCGTTAACTTTTGCTACAAAAGCTTCAGAGCCACCACCTAAATACGACTGTATTCCAAACAAAGTGAAGGGTACCGATATTATGCCCACTATTAAGTAGCCTAATACTCTAGAACCTTTTACTTTATCTCCAAATGATTGCAACATACAAAAAACCTATTTTAATTATTTTTAAGCAAAAAAAAAGGTGCTTTAAAAGCACCTTTTTAGTGTTGGCGGAGTGGACGGGATTCGAACCCGCGACCCCCTGCGTGACAGGCAGGTATTCTAACCAGCTGAACTACCACTCCGAGTTTTTGGTGGGTGTTGAGGGGATCGAACCCCCGACCCTCGCCTTGTAAGGGCGATGCTC
>CAZPSE010000007.1:0-20216 GCA_964589575.1 uncultured Gammaproteobacteria bacterium
ATGACCTTTATGGGATTTGCAGTAGGTTATCTATTCTCGGACAAGCTCCTAGCCAGGAGGCCAAGTTAAAATGCGTTTAGCCAGCAAATGTAAGTGAATATGAAACACCGTTTGCCCTGCAATTTTGTTGCAGTTCATCACCACGCGATAACCTTCTTCAGCAAAATTATTTTGCTTAGCAATGTCTTTAGCAGCTAAATACATTTTGGCTATTACATCGCTATTGCTTTCATCTAAATTATTTATAGTTGCGATATGCTTTTTAGGAATAATCAAAACATGAAACGGAGCTTGAGGGTTTACATCATTAAAAGCCAGTACATCTTTGTTTTCAAACACTATATTAGCCGGTATTTTTTTATTAATTATTTTACAAAATAAACAATCTGACATTTTACTTCCTTTGATATGAAACTTAGGTAAAAATTTGTCGCCCTTTAAAGGCGTGCTGTATGGTTCCAGAATCTACCATTTGTAACTCACCACCTAATGGCACCCCTTGGGCTATACGCGTTAATTTTACGTCCATTCCTTTTAGCATTTCTCTAATTAAATACGCGGTAGAATCCCCTTCTATAGTCGCATTTGTTGCTAATATCACCTCTTCAATAGCATCGGTTTGTATTTGTTTTATTAGTATTGATATTCCCAATTCTTTAGGGCCAATGCCATCTATAGGTGATAGGTGCCCCATTAAAACAAAATAACGCCCTTGGTAGATGCCACTATTTTCAATCATTGATAAATCCGTAGGCGTTTCGACAATGCACAATTGGTGGGTTTTTCGATCGTCTTTAAGGCATATTCTACAAATTTCTTCGTCTGATAAGTTTCTACAAATAGTGCATTGCCTAACCGTATCAACGGCTTTAATTAAACTGTTGGCTAATCGCCTTGCCCCTGCTTTATTTTTTTGCACCAATTCAAACGCTATGCGTTGCGCCGTTTTATGACCAATACCCGGCATAATGGATAAGGATATGATTAAATCTTCTAATGCACGTGGGTATTTCATTATTACAATAAAAGTCGATTAAAACGGCATTTTAAAGCCGGGCGGTAAAGACATTCCCGATGTTACATTGGCCATGGTGTCTTTAGTTTGTTCCGACAGTTTATGAGTTGCTGCGTTAACCGCGGCTGCTACTAAATCTTCTAACATGTCTTTATCGTCAGCTAATAATGAATCATCTATAGAGACTCTTTTAAGCTCGTGCTGGCCGTTCATAATTACTTTCACCAACCCCCCACCAGAGTGACCTTCTACTTCTAAATTGGCTACTTCTGCCTGAGCTTTTTGCATTTCTTCTTGCATTTTTTGGGCTTGTTTCATTAACCCGCCTAAACCATCTTTCATCATGTTTTTTCCTCTGTATTTTTAATTTCTTGTACCGAATCAGGTATTAGCCTTGCGTCCATATTTTGTTGCAAAGATTGGATAACGGGGTCACTTAAAAAACTCTGTTTTATGTTTTCTTGATGGTTTAAATCAGTCTGGTGATTAATTTCTGCAGGTGTAGAAATAGACGTTTGAACTGTATTTGCCACTTCTATATTTAAGCGTATTACATTACTAGAATAGCTTTTAAGTGCCGTTTCTAATTTTTTATGAATATCATCGTTTAATAAAATATTAAAATGTTCGGGCAAATGTAACGTTATAACACCGCTTACTAAAGCATGAAACACACAATTGTCTGCTAACTGTTTAGCAATTGCCTTTAACCCAAGGTTTGATGCAACTATATGCCAATTTTTAACCGTTATTTCAGAGTTGGTAACTTCATTTTTTAGCTCAAAACTGTCACTTGCAACAGCGGGCTCCACAAAAGCCTCTTTAATTACCTCAGCTTTTGCAATGCTTTCTTCTTTAGGTAAAGGCTCTTTTTTAGGTGTTTCAGCATGCAAGTTTAAGCTTTTTGGAGCAAGCTTATTTGCAACAGCCGGTACATTATTATCGGCAACAGTTGCGATGCTGCTACTTGGTCGAAATGCTATCAAACGTAATATCAGCATTTCAAAACCAGACTGGCTATTATTGGACAATAAAAAGTCTCGTTTGCCGTCTAGTAAAATTTGATAATTTAACTGAATTTCTTCATCAGATAACAATTTAACTAATTTTTTAGTCGCTTCTAATAAATTATCATCACCACAAATACCCGACACTGAAAACACCGCAAGTTGATGGTAAAGTCCAATTAGTTGATCCAAAGCATCAATAAAATTAACGCTCGACTGTGCCAACTTATTAATAATAGCTAAGCTTTCTGTAGCTTGATTATTGGCAACATAAGTAGCCAAATCAATAATACTGTTGATGGATGCAGCGCCAAGCATATTGACAACATCAAGCTCTTTTATAACCTCTGGAGAGTACGAAATAGCTTGATCCAGTAGACTTAATGAATCACGAATACTGCCATTGGCTGCTTGCGCAATAATATTCAACGCTGATAGGTCATAATCTATCTTATCTTTTTTTAAAATTGTTTCTAAATGGCCAGCAATTTTAGCGTATGCAAGTGGGTGCAAATTAAACTGTAAACAGCGTGATAGCACCGTGATTGGGCATTTTTTTGGGTCAGTTGTTGCCAATAAAAATTTAACGTGATCCGGAGGCTCTTCTAAGGTTTTAAGTAGTGCATTAAAACTACTGGTAGAAAACATGTGCACTTCATCAATAAGATAAATTTTATAACGTGATGAAACGGGGCGATATTGAACGTTATCGAGTAATTCTCGTGTCTGCTCGACACCTGTTCTTGATGCCGCATCCACTTCTATTAAATCTACTTGAATGCCAGAATCTATTTCTATGCAAGATGAACACTGCCCACAAGGTTTTGCAGTAGGCCCTTTTTCACAATTAAGTGCTTTGGCGAATATGCGTGCTACGGTGGTTTTTCCAACGCCTCGTGTACCTGTAAAAAGGTACGCATGATGAATGCGTTGTTTTTCTAAAGCATTTGATAGCGCCGTAACAACATGTTCTTGACCAACCATTTCGGAGAATGATTTAGGCCTCCATGTTCTTGCTAAAGCCTGATATTTCATATTCAAATGCTTATAATTTGGAGACGACCTATGCCAGACATTCCTGCACCCGAGTCAATCGTTGTGGCTGCTCCCTTCCGGGCCTGACCAGGTTCACGATTTATCGCTGCAAGCGACCAACATAAGCCATCATAAGAGTGGCTATTATATGACAATTTAGATGAATTCAATAAGCTATTTTACAATAAATTGTTGGTAATCTAAATTTTGCAAATACTGCTTCATATCGGCAGAAAACTCTTTACGCCTTAATGAAAATTCAACATTAGCTTGTAGGTAACCAAGCTTACTGCCGCAGTCGTAGCGTGTACCATCAAACTGATAAGCATAAACGTCTTCATTTTCAATTTGAGTAGCAATTGCATCGGTTAATTGTATTTCGCCTCCTGCATCAGGTAACGTTGACTGTAAAAACTGGGTAATTGAACCGTTTAAAATATATCGCCCTACTACAGATAAATTACTAGGTGCGGTGCCTTGTGGTGGCTTTTCTACTATTGCGTTTAATTTCATTAAATTATTTTTAGGTGTTTCACCCGATACCACACCATAAAGATGGGTTCGTTCTTCGGGTACTTCTTCTACACCAATAATTGAACAGCCGCCTGTAGCTTCGTGTTGTTCAATCATTTGCTTTAACACACCCTTTCCCTTTGAATATATCAAATCATCAGGTAGCATCACCGCAAAAGGCTCGTCTCCCACTATAGGTTTGGCACACAAAACGGCATGCCCTAGCCCTAAAGCTTGCGCTTGCCTTACCGATACACATTCTACAGTCGCAGGTAAAATATTTTTTAACTCGTTTAACTCGTTTATTTTATTTTTAGCTTGCAACTCATTTTCTAAAAATGGCATCTTGTCAAAATGGTTTTCAATAGCACCTTTACTGCTGCTATTGACAAAAATTATGGTCTCCATACCCGCTTCAATAGCTTCATTAATAGCGTATTGAATTAACGGCCTATCAACCACGGGTAACATTTCTTTAGGTATGGCCTTAGTTGCTGGTAAAAAACGCGTGCCTAAACCTGCCACAGGGAATACTACTTTGGTTATTTTTTTCATTGAATTTTATTGTAAATAACGGAGGTTGAACACCCCCGAGAAGACCTACTTGATTGAAAATACCGTGCCGCTGACCGTAGAAAAAATCACATTGTCATTGTGTAAAATAGGTGATGCAAATATTTCATTTTCACTTTTAAACTTCCATTTAAGCGCACCTGTTTCTCTATTAAGAGCGTAAATATTACCGTCTGTACTGCCTATATAAACAGAAGAATCGGTAATTGCGGGTGATGAGTATATTTTGCCAAAGGTTCGGTATTCCCATTGTTTTTTACCTGTCTCAGCATTTAACGCGTAAATATAGCCGTCTGTAGATCCAATTACAACGGTATCATCATACAACGCCGCAGAACCGTATATTTTATTACCTGTTCTAAAACGCCATTTTTCTTGGCCTGTTTTTAAGTTAATTGCTCTAAAAAACCGATCATCACTGCCAATATAAACTAAGTCGTCGCCAACCGTCGCCGATGAATAAATGGCCTTTTTAGTTTTAAAGCGCCATTTTTCTTTGCCTGTTACAAAATCGACACTATAAACATTTCTGTCAATACTGCCTACATAAACACTGCCATCTTTATATGCCGGTGAAGAATAAATACCCGCTTGCGCTTTAAACTTCCACTTTTCGGCACCCGATTTTGCATCTAAAGCATATAAATGTTTGTCTTCACTGCCAAACAACACAATGCCATCAACCACTGCCGGTGATGAGTAAACAATGCCTTCGGTTTTATACTTCCAAAGGGTGTTTTTGGTTTCTATGCTTATCGCATACAAATAACCATCCCAAGAGCCTACGTAAACAACGCCATCACTTATCGCAGGGCTAGACTCAATATTGCCCTCGGTTTCAAATTTCCATTTTTGTGCACCGTTTGCACTATTTATAGCGTAAAGAATGCCTTTATTGTTGCCAAAATACACCGTTCCATCTGCATAAACAGGCGAAGAGTATGATTTAACTCCTGTAGGTTTTTTCCAGTTTAGTTCATTTAACTTGTCTAAATCAGAACCGTATACGGCAGTACGTTCTACCCCCCCTCTAAACATAGTGCTTGGGCCACTACCACATGCAACTAAAAATACTGCAATATTTATGATTGCTAATGGTTTTAAGTATTTTGTAAATAACATCAATGTCTCCGCTTAATTAACGTACTTGTGTTTAATTGTTTTTGTTGCACAAAGCAACTCATAGCTGATTGTATCAGCTTTATTTGCCAGTTGTTCTACAGGATTTTTGTCACCCCAAATAATAACAATATCGCCTTCTTTAGCGCTAATGCCTTGTAAATTGACCACTAAACTGTCCATAGATATGTTGCCCACAATGGTTGTTTTTACGCCGTTAATTAAAACGTTCATATTTTTACAACTGCGTAACAAACCATCACCATAACCGATAGAAACCACCGCTATTTGAGTATCTTGTGTCAGTTTAGTAGCACCAGAGTAGCCAATTGTGTCTCCACTTCGTAAAGTCTTAATGGCTATAATGGGTGCTTTTAAGGTCATAACAGCTCGTAAATTAAGTTGTTTACTGGTTTTGTTGTTTATCGGCGATACACCATAAAGCATTAAGCCCACTCTCACCCAATCATACCTAGGTAGTTTTTTATTCAATAAACCACCGGAGTTCAATAAGCTTTTTTCACTATTATTAAAAGCTTTAATCTTTTCAAAACATTCAAATTGACGGATGTTTTTTTCAGACGCTATATTATCTGCATCACTTAAATGCGAAACAATACAATCGATATTAATAAAACCATTCGAAATAACTGTTGTAAGCACGTTTTCAGCTTCTTCTACTGAAAAACCAAAACGCCCCATGCCCGTATCAAATTTTAACCAAACCGCTATTTTTTTTTCGTTATTTTCAAGCATGTCCAGCTGATGATAACAATGAACAATGGGGGTAAGTTGATAGTCAAAACAATGTTTTAGTTCGGATTTTGAAATAAAACCCTGCAATACTATTATTGGTAAAACAATGCCTGCTTCACGTAAGGCGATTGCCTCATTAACGCATGCTACGCCAAAACCTTGTACTTGGTTTTTTAGCCTATTGGCGATAACTAACAACCCATGACCGTATGCGTCTGACTTGATAACAGCTAATATTTTTGATTGCTGTGCGTATGACTTAACAATAGATACATTATGGTCTAGCGCATTTAAGTCTATATAGGCAGTGGCAGAACGTCTAACATTAGTAGTCATCGGCCTCGCCGTAGTATTCTTCACTAACTAAGTCTGCAAATAATGTAAATTGCCCCATAAAAGACAGTCTACATTTGCCAATAGGGCCGTTACGTTGTTTTCTAATAATGACTTCTGCGGTGCCTTTGTCGGGTGAATCTTCGTTGTAGACTTCATCTCTATAAATAAACATAATCACATCGGCATCTTGCTCAATCGCGCCTGACTCTCTCAAATCTGACATTACTGGTCGTCTATCTGTGCGTTGTTCTACAGAACGGTTTAACTGAGAAAGTGCTATTACAGGGACATTTAACTCACGCGCCAAACCTTTTAGTGAACGAGAAATCTCGGATATTTCATTGGTTCTATTTTCACCATTTCCCGTGCCTTGTAGTAATTGCAAATAGTCAATAACCACCAAACTAAGGCCGTGTTCTCTGTGCAACCTTCTGCAACGAGCGCGTATGTCTGTAGAATTTAATGTTGAAGATTCATCAATATAAATGTTCTTTTTTTGAGAAATTATCGACATCGTCGAAGTAATTCTTGGCCAGTCGGCATCTTTCAAATCACCCGATCTAATTTTAGCTAATTCCACTCGCCCCATAGACGACAACATTCTCATGGCTATTTGCTCGCCTGGCATTTCTAAACTAAATATAGCGACGGGTGCATCGGCCTCTACGGCAACGGTAGACGCTATGTTCATAGCAAAACTGGTTTTACCCATAGACGGGCGACCAGCAATAATAATTAAATCTGACTTTTGCAAACCCGAGGTCAAATTATCCAACTGTTCAAACCCTGTAGATAAACCGGTAATGGATTTATCACTGGAATAAAGAATACTGATTCTATCAATGGCTTCTTTTAAACAACTGGTAATGTTAACAAAACCATTTTGAGAGTTTAATGACTCATCCGCTATGCCTAAAACACTGGTTTCAGCATGGTCTACAATTTCTTTGCTAGAGCGCCCTTCTGTTTGATAACCGGACTCTGCAATATTATTACCTACTTCTATCAGCTTGCGCAGTATAGATTTTTCTCTAATAATTTCTGCATAAGCTTTTATATTAGCAACCGAAGCGGTATCACCAGCTAACTTTGTTAAATACACAAAACCACCAATATCTGCCAATAATTCTTGGTTGGCAATTCGGTCTTTTAAGGTCAGTAAATCAACAGGTATTTGGTTTTCAATCAGCTCAGATATGAGCCTAAAAATGAGTCGGTGGTCGTAACGGTAAAAGTCACTTTCCTTAATAATATCAGCAACTTTATCAAACGCGTCGCCATTTATAAGTAAACCACCTAAAACAGATTGCTCTGCTTCTTCGGAATGAGGAGGAACTCTTAAATTTTCGAATTCATTATCGTCCATTTAACAGCCCTTAATGTGTAAATGTGAATGCTAAAAAATAAGATTAATATACCTTATTTTTTAAAAGACTAGCTGTCTTATTCTTCAACACCAACAATTACAATAGCAATTTCTACATCAACATCACTATGCAAATGTACACCAACAACAAACTCACCCACTGTTCTTAGTGGGCCATCTGGCATACGTACTTCTTTCTTAGCAACTTCAGTACCATCTGCAGTAATTGCTGTCGCAATATCTTCAGGCCCGATAGAACCAAACAATTTGCCTTCAGCGCCTGCGTTGGCTTCAATAGTAATTGTTTTGTCAGCTAACGTTGCGGCTCTTGTATTTGCGGCATCTATTTTTGCTTTTTCAGCTTTTTCTAACTCAGCTTTCATTTTTTCAAATTCTTCTAAATTAGCAGTGGTTGCAGCTTTAGCTTTTCCATAAGGCATTAAAAAGTTTCTGGCATAGCCAGATTTAACGTTAACTAAGTCACCAAGACTACCTAAATTTTCTACTTTCTCTAGCAATATAACTTGCATAATAAAACCCTTTAAATTTGAAGAAACTTATCGTTTCTAACTCATTCTTTTACGGTATTGAAGCCAATAATCAGTCATTCCAGCGGCAGCTAAAACAACACTCAGATTAGGAAACATCAAAACCAATAAAAAATAAAACAATACCAACCAACTTATATGACTTGTTTTTATAATGATAAGCGAATGTACAATCGCCACACCAATAAATACAAATGCAATAATCACAATAGGACTTAAATTATCTAAAAACAAACCTGGGATAAAAAAGCTGGCTATAAAAATAACCAAGCCAATTACCGTTAAAGCTTGTGAATATTTAATGTCTAAAAACTCTTTAGCAAATGTTTCTTTTAAAACCGTTTTTTTATGCCAATGCCTAGCAATAAGCATACTGCCCACACTGCCTAAAAGCATACCAGCGGCTAACCAACCCGTCATATTAGAAGCATGTTTTTGCATTAATGCTTGTAACGTCTGTTGCTCGTCACCATCTAATTTATCCGCAGGGAAAACCTGCGAAATAATGTCAGACCAGTATGCTTCCATGTCCCCTGCTAATGCTAAAACTACAGTCACTATTAACAAAAAACCTATCGCAGTGTACTCAATACCAATTGATAACGATTGGTATTTTTTTATAAAAAACGTCCCAAATAAAATGGGAAGCCAAAGAATAATTAATCCAAAAACAATTATTCCACTTTGCAGTTGTATTTCTAAAACCACAAAAGTAACTAAAATGACAATTAAAACTATTTTAATAAAGTCTTGAATGCTTTTAGTTAAAAACAAAAAACTGATTAATGCGCCGTTAATCCAAAACAATGGAGGAAAAATAAGCGACATTAACAACGTAAAAGTGGTTGATAAACTGGCCTGTGACACACCTTTAGATGCAAAATTCGCAAGCCAAACCATGTTTACAAATAACCTCTAAACTTTCTAGTTATGGTTATCTGTGTACTGTATAAGCGCTAAATAACGAGCGCGCTTAACGGCTGTCGCTAATTGACGCTGATACTTAGCACTGGTACCTGTAATTCTACTAGGTACAATTTTTCCAGTTTCAGTTGTGTAAGCTGCTAAAGTTTCTAAATCTTTATAATCAATCTCTTTATAGCCTTCTGCAGTAAATTTACAAAATCTTCTACGTCTAAAAAATCGTGACATGCTATTCCCCTTTACTTTCAGTTTTTGCTTCTGCTTTAACGTGTGCAGGAGCAGGAGCAGAATCGTCTGGTTTAGCTAAAAATGAAGCATCCGTAATCGCTTCTTTACGGCTGATAACCATATTTCTTAAAACAGCATCGTTAAAACGGAAAGCACTGTTAATTTGGTCTAAAGCTTCTTGGTTACATTCCATATTAAACAAAACGTAATGAGCTTTATGAACTTTAGCGATAGGATAAGCCAATTGACGACGACCCCAATCTTCTAAACGGTGAATTTTTCCACCTTCTGATTCTATGATATTGCGATAACGCTCTACCATAGATGTGACTTGTTCACTCTGATCAGGGTGAACAATAAATACTACTTCGTAGTGACGCATATAATCCCCTTATGGATAAGTTAGCCTTCTAAACCAACCGCATTTAGTAAAGCAAGGGTAAACCCTAAAACAGCTAGGGCAAAAAAAGATGCATTATAATGATTTAACCTTTAAAGAACAAGCTATCAAAGCAATTAATAACGGTAAGCTCTAGCAAGGGGTCGACGGTTTTGACACATTTTAGAGCAGTACAAAAAACATTAATGTATAACCTGTCATTTCATACCATCCGCTGATTAATTGTTTTTAATGGTATTTTTTGCCTTAGTTCAATTTGTTTGTAAAGCATCCTAATTGTTTCAACAGCAGAGAAAAACAGGGTCAGGTCTATTATTTTGCATCGCTCACCTTTTAAATAGCTTTTACAAACACTTTTGCATTACGCTGTTTATTAATTTTATCTTGTTTTTCTTTGGGCAATATACGTACATCTGCCTCTTCAAAACCGCGTTCTAAAAACCAATGGGTTGTTTGTGTGCTTAATACAAACAGTTGTTTAACGTGGTTTTTTTTAGCTAGGTTTTCTATTTGTACTAGCAACCTATTGCCGTAACCGCGGTTTTGATAGTCTGCATGTACTGCTAAACTGGCCACTTCTGCTACGTTTTCATTTTGGTAAGGTATTAGGGCGACGCTGGCGACAATTAAGCCGTCGCGTTCTATTATATGAAAATGTTCTATGTCTAGTTCTAGCTCTTCTTTAGATCGGCTGACTAATATGCCCTGCTCTTCTAGCGGTTGCAGTATGTTTAATAAGCCTTGTATGTCGGTATTTTTTGCGGTGCGCATTTCGTCGTAGTTAGAGCCTGAAATCATCACTCCACTGCCGTCACGGGTAAACAACTCGGACAATAATGAGCCGTCTTGTTCGCGCTCTATTAAGTGTATGCGCGCTACATTATTTATGGCTTTTTTTGCGGTTTGTAAATACCGTGCTAACTCGCTGTCGGTATTTTCTAATAATAAGTGGTTTAGTTGATTTAATTTAACTTCGTGGGTTAGTTCTGGGTGGGCTTTTAAGTCTGAAAATATGATTAATTTATCTGCCTTTAACTCGCTGGCGGTTATGCGCGCCACCTCTTCTGCTTTGCAGTTAAACACGTCACCCGTTAGGGATATGCCTAATGGCGATAGCATGACGATGTTGTTTTGTTTTAATTGTTCTTGTATAGATGCCGACTCTATTTGGCGCACTTTGCCTGTGTATTCGTAATCTACCCCATTTACCACGCCCAGCGGTTGCGACACGACAAAGTTACCGCTTACACAGTGGCTATGAAAACCAAAACCCGATGTGTAAGGCAACCCTTGTGCAAATAATGACTCTAATAAAATACGAATTTCACCAATGGAGGTTTTTACGGTTTTAAGTGTGGCTTTGTCGGTTATGCGGTTGTCGTTTACAAAGTGTATATCGTCGTGCTGTTGTTCGCTTAGGCTGTCTATTTGTTGCCTGCCACCAAACACTACTACTATTTTTACGCCTAAGCTGTTTAGTAGTGTTATGTCATTTATATGTTGTTTTATTCGTTTGCTGGATATGGTTTTACCGTCTAAAAAAATAACAAACAGTTTGCCACGGTGGGCGTTTATGTAGGGTAAAGATTGTCTTAGTGCGTTTTCTATCATGGTTTACTACTTACGAAGCCTATTGCATTTTATGTTTACGGTGGTTTTTTGTGCAGTCTTTTAAGGAAGAACTGATCAACGGGTATTTTAAAACTAGCTTGGCTTACAAACGGCAGGCGATAACGTTATCTGATATTGCTCCAATAGCCCGCTTGATAAGCCTTGCTAGTTCACAAAAAACCGTGAACAAGCAAGGCTTAGCGCTATTACCTTGTCTTTTGACTTTTGACTAATCACGCAAAGGTCTCGTTTATAGCTGAAAATAGTATATTTAATTGTCAAATATAACATTATTTATTTTAGGTTAATGTTTGTTACGTTATTTTGCCATACAATAATGAGCAATAGTGTTTTTAAGTATATCTATCGTTTTATTAATGTAATCACAATGCAAATATTCATTGTTTTGATGGGCTAAGGATATATCACCTGGCCCCATTACTACAACCTCCATGCCTAAAGCGGCAAGGTACGGCGCTTCTGTTCCAAAGGCGACCGATTGTGCGGTGATACCTGTTTGCTTTTCTAAAAACTTTACTATGTTTGCATTGGCGGGTGTTTCCATCGCGGGTATGCCGTCAAACAGTTTTTCAAAGGTTACGGTTAGGCCTGTATTTTTAATGGCTTGGCGCACGGTTTGGTATAGCTGTTCTCGTAATATATGTATGTTCATACCTGGTAGCGGTCGTATATCGATAGAGCATTCGCATTGCCCGCATATGCGGTTGGGGTTGTCGCCACCGTGTACATGCCCTAGGTTTAAGGTGGGTACGGGTACTAAAAAACCGTCGTTGTGGTTATTGGCTTGCATGTTTTCTCTAAAATCTACTATCGCGTTTAATACTAAGCGCATGCCTTCCATTGCGTTTATGCCGTTTGCAGGGTCGCTAGAGTGGCCAGACTTACCGTGCAATATAATTTTTTCCATAAAAATGCCTTTGTGCATTCTTATGGGTTTTAAATTGGTGGGCTCGCCAATTATGGCGCAATCTACCTGTGGTATACCTTGTTCTTTTAAAGCGATAGCCCCTGCCATTGATGATTCTTCGTCTGCCGTGGCTAAAATATGTAACGGTCGTTTAAATTTGCTTGCATCCATTTGTTTGGCGGCCATTAACGCCAATAATAAAAAAGATTTCATATCGGTGGTGCCAAGGCCAAACAGTTTGTTGTCTTTTTGGGTAAGGGTAAACGGGTCACTGTGCCAACCCTTATCGTCGTAAGGTACGGTATCGGTATGGCCCGACAACAAAAGCCCGCCAGTACCACAGCCAAAAGTTGCCAATAAATTGGCTTTATTGTCGACCCCTTGCCTGTATTTAGGTGCCTTAGCAGAGTTGGAACCTTTGTGAGTGGTTGCCAACTGCTGAGGCAAGGGCATTATTTGGGTTTTAAAACCTGCTTCGTCAAACCAACTTGCTAGTAGGTTAATTACGTTTAAATTGCCCATGTCTAAAGAGCTATGAAAACTACTAACGCTTGGTGTGCCTATTAGTAGTTTTAATTTGTTTAAAAATTCTTGTTCTAGCTTCATTATTTTAGGTGCATATTTGTTTTAAATCCGCTTTATAAGCCTTGCTAATTTACGATTAAGTTGTAAATGTGCAAGGCTTAGCGCTACATTTGTGCCTAGTCGCAAATTTATTAAAGTAATCCAAGTTACTAAAATTAAGTAAGACTTGCACAACATAAAACTTTTTATTGAAACAGTCCTTTTCAGTAGTAATTTTGTCTCTATTTACCCAACGCACCGGCTTTAAAAGCAGCCAAGGGGTCGACGGTTTTGGCTGTTTTTGCTGCTTTTTCTGGGAAGCCAATTTCTTCACACTTGGCTTTTGCCCATGCAGTTACATCGTCAGTGGCGGTAATATCAACTTGGCCTGTCTCTACATTAACCGTTACTGCAGTGATTGCATCGTTTTTGTTTAAGTTTTTTTCTATGTTGCTGGTACAGCCGCCACACATTACTTTATCTACTTGAAAAGATAGTTTCATTTTTTAATGCCTGATGTAAAATAGTAAACATTATTATAGCTTAACCATGGAGTTTCCTATGCCAATTTATAAATCTAAAACATCCACCGGCGGTAGAAATATGGCCGGTGCTCGCGCGCTTTGGCGGGCAACAGGCATGAAAGATGACGACTTTAAAAAACCCATTATTGCAGTTGCTAACTCCTTTACCCAATTTGTACCCGGACACGTACATTTAAAAGACATGGGGCAATTGGTTGCAAGGCAAATTGAAAAAGCCGGCGGTGTGGCAAAAGAGTTTAATACCATAGCGGTAGATGACGGTATTGCCATGGGGCATGACGGTATGCTGTACAGTTTACCGTCTCGCGAGATAATATCTGACGCGGTAGAATACATGGTTAATGCCCATTGTGCAGATGCTTTGGTGTGTATTTCTAACTGCGACAAAATTACCCCTGGCATGTTAAATGCTGCCATGCGCTTAAACATACCGGTTATTTTTGTATCGGGCGGGCCGATGGAATCGGGCAAGGCAGAAATTAAAGAACAAGTGATAAAGTTAGATTTGGTAGATGCCATGGTTATTGCCGCCTCTCCCGATGCAACTGATGAGGAAGTAGACAAAATAGAACGCTCTGCCTGCCCTACTTGCGGTTCTTGTTCTGGCATGTTTACTGCCAACTCGATGAACTGTTTAATGGAGTCTTTAGGTTTAGCGTTACCGGGCAACGGTTCTATGTTGGCCACCCATGCCAAACGCGAAGACTTATTTTTACGCGCAGGTACAACCATTGTAGAACTGGCCAAACGTTATTACGAAGACGATGACGAGTCGGTATTGCCACGCAACATCGCCAATTTTAAAGCGTTTGAAAACGCCATGACTTTAGACATTACTATGGGTGGCTCGACCAATACTATTTTGCATTTACTGGCAGCTGCACAAGAAGGCGAAGTGCCTTTTACTATGGACGACATTGACCGCTTATCGCGTATCGTACCTAATTTATGCAAAGTCGCACCTGCTACGCCAAAATATCACATGGAAGATGTGCATCGCGCGGGCGGAATATTCGCCATACTTGCCGAGCTTGACCGTTGTGGCTTAATACACAACCAATTACCTACCGTACACAGCAAAACCATGGCCGAGGCTTTTAAAGAGTGGGACATAATGCAAACCACTAACGAAGCCAATAAAGAATTTTACCGCGCCGCCCCAGGTGGCGTACGTACCCAACAGGCCTTTAGCCAAAATCGATACTACGATGAACTAGACACCGACCGCGAAAACGGTTGTTTACGCAGTTTAGAACATGCGTACAGTAAAGACGGTGGGCTGGCGGTTTTATACGGAAACTTTGCATTAGAAGGTTGCGTAGTAAAAACAGCAGGCGTAGACGAAAGCAACTTAACTTTTACTGGCCCCGCCATAATTTTTGAAAGCCAAGACAGCGCAGTAAAAAACATTTTAAATGACACCGTTAAAAAAGGCGATGTGGTTGTTATACGTTACGAAGGCCCTCGCGGCGGCCCCGGTATGCAAGAGATGTTGTACCCAACCAGTTATTTAAAATCTAAAGGTTTAGGTAAGGCATGTGCTTTAGTTACTGATGGTCGTTTTTCTGGTGGTACATCGGGTTTGTCTATTGGGCATGTGTCGCCAGAGGCTGCCGAAGGTGGCGCGATAGCGTTAATAGAAGCGGGTGACATTATTGAAATTGATATTCCTAACCGTACCATTAATATAAACGTAACCGATGAAAAATTAGCCCTGCGCCGAGAAAAAATGAACGCCAAAGAAAACAGTTGGAAACCTTTAGAAGTAAGAACCAGAAAAATATCTACAGCTTTAAAAGCTTACGCGGCAATTACTACCTCGGCATCTAAAGGTGCGGTGCGCGACGTAGAAATATTAAACAAACTGGTAAAGTTTTAATTGGTAAGTAGGGTTGTTTTTGTTGCCTACAGGTATGTAGGTACACAATATGGCAAGAGCATTAGCGTGGACACCCCTTGCCTTGTACGTAGACAGTATCAAGCGGGCTATTAGAGCATTATCAAATAACGTAATCGCCTGCCGCTTGTAAGCCTCGCTAGTTTTGAAAAAGCACCAAAACGAGCAATGCTTAACGCTAATAATTTGCAGCTCCAGTTGTTCAGAGTCTCCTCAACACAAGGTATTATTGAGCAATGAGTAAACCTAGTTTATTTTTTATAAACAGTACTAATTTGTACGGAACAAATTGGGGAGCGACAGCGACGTGCATAGCACCGAGAGCCAAGATGCCCGTAGCAACTTGGCCTTGCTAGTTCACAAAAAACCGTGAACAAACAAGGCTTAGCGCTACTTTAATCATTAATTTTAGCGTTTCTTTATAATCGTTAATTATTGTCGTTTAAATTTTATTGCCCTAACTTTAGGGTTTTATAAACAAGCGTTTACTTGTAACTAATTGCTATTCAATTAATAATTTTAGCTCTACTACTTGCGTACCTACAAACGACACAAACCCTTGCTTTCTTTCGTTACCGCCTATAGAAAATTCAAACGTATATAAACGGGCTATTTTTGTACTGCCAGTATGGTCGCGTACAAGGCGGTATTTTTTTAACGAAACGGTATCATCTAATAATTGTACGTCGCCTTTTTCACAGGCACTTTTGGCCACTCTAAGAGCAATTTCTCTGGTTGAAGTATTGCCCCACCATATATAGGCCACGGTAGCGACTACGGCTATAACAAGCAGTTGCACAATCATTTAAAGCCACCTAAGGTAGATCTATCGTCGTGCAAACGTTTAAATGTCCATTCCATAAAGTTAGGCGACCTTACATAGGCTTTTGATGAGATGTAATCTAAAACATTGTGCAGCCTGTATATACCAGCAACCGAATCTATACGCATAATTTCTGTGCCTACCTCGTCAAATGCAATTAATGTGGGGGTATAAAATAAATTCAGTTTTTTTGCCCATGTTTTACTGGTTAATTGTTCACCCCTTGGGGTTAAAACGGGCTCGTCAGACAAAATGTCAATTTGAACCACATCAAACTTGTTTAGTAATTTTTTAGTGGCTTTAAAGTTTAACGGGTCACTGTGTAGTACATCACAAGAGTGGCAGTCTTTTTGTTCAAAAAACACCAATAAGGGTTTTTGTGCTTTTATGCGTGTTCTATCTAGTGCAAACGGTGCTGGCATAAAAAAAGAGGCTTGATTAATTTCGCCTGGCTCAAATATCTCATCGGTTTTCACTCTGTTTAAATAAGCACTAAACGCTTCTTGCTGGTAATAACCTTCTACCACATACTCTAATGCGGCTCTAAATGTATAGGGCGGGTGATAACCGCGTAAAAACAGTGCTACGTTACCTTCTGTATCGTAAAATATTAAGCTTGGGGTAAAATTGGCATTATTATCAATTGCGTACTGGCGTTCTGTTAAAACTTTGTCGTCTAAGGTTGTTACTTCCGAAGACCCCCAAATATTTATGGGGATAACTTCAAAGTGTTGCCTCGTGTACTTTTCTATGTCGTTTTGGCCAAAGTTGTTTTTTATTAACGCCTGACAATAAGCACAATGTTTTTGCCCAAAATAAACAATAATGCCTTTTTTGCCTTCATCTTTTGCTTCGGATAAATCATCGTTTAAGTCTAAAAAAGATTGTTTAAACCATTTGGGGTAAATAATTTCGTCTTGAACGGGTTTATCGTTAAATGATAGTAATTCAAGGTCATCTAAAGCGTCTTCTGCAAAACCAATAACAGGTTTAATAAGTAATAACGGTATAAGAAGTAAAGCGTAAAAAATTATTTTTGTTTTCATTTAATAATGCTATCACAAGTGATTTATGATTAACCAATAAAACGTACTGCGGTCATTTTTGTTATTCAATTGCTAGATGAACTGTCGTCTATTTTAGGCGTATTGTGTTCCAATACATTATTATTGGTTTCTGGCGTTAATGACTCAACATCTTTTAGCTTTCTTTCTAACACGCTGGTTCTGGTTGTTCGTAGCGTTTCTAGCGTGCCAGATGCGGTATTTAGTTGTTTTTGGACTTTTTCAAAAACCGTTGAAAAAGTATTGAACTCCGCTTTAACGGCTTTTAATACGTCCCATACTTCACTGCTTCTTTTTTGCACGGCAAGTGTTCTAAAACCCATTTGTAAACTGCTTAAAAATGCAGACAACGTAGTGGGCCCTGTTACGGTTATTTTATATTTATTTTGAAGTGTTTCAAACAGTTTAGGGTGCCTTAATACTTCGGCATATATGCCCTCTACCGGCAAAAACATGATGGCAAAATCGGTTGTATGGGGTGGGTCTATGTATTTTTGACTAATATCTTTTGCAAAACTTTCTATTGCTTTAATTAAGGCCTTTTGTGAAATTTCTATTTGTATTTTGTCCCCTATATCAAATGCATCTAGCAGTCTGTTGTAGTCTTCCATCGGGAATTTTGAGTCAAGCGGAATCCATACTTCTTTATCCGATTCAGTGCCCGGTAGTTTTATGGCAAACTCTACAAAAGCTTGGCTACCCTTTTTTGTTGCCACATTTTTAGCATATTGTTCCGGTGTTAATATTTGCTCTAAAATGGCTTCTAGTTGGTACTCTCCAAGTGTGCCTCTGGTTTTTACATTAGACAGCACTTTTTTCAAGTCGCCTACACCTGCTGCAACACTTTGCATTTCTCCTAGGCCTTTATGTACTAACTCTAATCGTTCACTTACTTGTTTAAACGATTCTCCTAGTCGCTTTTCTAACGTGGTTTGAAGCTTTTCATCAACGGTTGTTCTCATTTCGCCTAACTGTTTATTATTGTCTTCTCTAATGGCATTTAATTGTTTTTCTATCGCGCCTTCTATGCTTTTTATGTTTTCGGTAGATTGTTTATTTGAGTTGGTTTGTTGCACACTAAAATCATTAAACTTTTCTTTAAGTAACCGATTAAGAGCATCAATATTTTGTGAAAACTTGTTTTCAAACGACGTTAACGATTTTTCTAGCCCGTTTCTTATTTCTTTTTGTTTATCGGTTACTTGGTTATTAAAGTTTTTTTGGTTTTCATTTTGCTGATTAAACTTACCGTCTAAAAGAACATTGGTTTTATCGTTACTTTCGGTTAATTTTTTTTCAAATTCACCAATAGAACCCGACAGTTCTTTTCTGTTTTTTTCAGAAAGGTCGTTTAACTCCGTTCTGTTTCGTTGTAATTCGTTTTTAATTCTGTCTTCAAAATCATTCAACTGGGGTTTAATATCAACTTTAACGTCTTTTTTTAACACCACTGCAATGTTTATTATTACTAGTACTATTAATGAAACAAGTAATATTTCTACCATAATTTTTTCTTCCTTTTATTTTCAATTAGCCAATTAAGGAATTGGTTATATTACATCTGACACCATATTATGCAAAGAACTGGTAACGGGTTATTGTTTTTAGCTATATTAAAAACACCTTGTGTACCTTGCCTATTTTGATACAGGCATACCTGAATGTAGGTCACGTAAAAAATGTGACACCCCATGTAGGTACCGATTTTAACCGTTTTTTACCAAGGTGATTTTTTGTTTTTCAATTACAATAACTTTTTGTTTATACAAACCACCTAAAGCTTTTTTAAATTGTTTTTTACTAACGGCAAAGGTTTTGTAAATAGCATCGGGTGGGCTTTTATCGGTTAAAAAACACACGCCATCATTACGTTGTAAATAATCCATTATCTGTTGCGATATTTCGTCTCGTGCTTGTTGGCTGACTACTTGTAAAGTTAAATCTATGCGGTTATCGTCACGTATGGTTTTAATATATGCCTTTAGCTTTTGTCCATTTTGAACGCTTTGGTATATTTCACTTTTATAAATTAAACCAATATGGCGGTTATTAATAATCACTTTATAACCCAAATCGGTCTGCATCCAAATTTGAATGTCTACAGCTTGCTTTTCTATATAACTATTTGGTTCTTCGTCATTAATATAAAAATCTATTTTACTGCTGGCTGCTATACGGCTAGAGTTTTCGTCTACATAAACGTAAACCAAATAAGAACGCCCTTCTTCCATTGGTTTAATTTGCTGGTTGTATGGCACCAATAAATCTTTTGTTAAGCCCCAGTCTAAAAACGCACCAATGTCGTTCATCTCTTTCACTTTTAAGTATTCGCACGTGCCTACTAATGCTTTAGGTGTTTTGGTGGTGGCAATTAATGTGTCATCAGAATCTAAATATATAAATACGCTTAGCTCGTCACCAATTTCAAAACTTTTAGGCTGATCTTTTATTGGCAATAATATATTGCCTTGGTCTAAGCCATCTAAGTACAAACCAAACGAAGCTTGCTTGACGATTTTAAGGGTATTGGTTTTGCCTATTTGTAACGATTTATTTTTATTCATAGTTGATTATAGCAATGGCTTTTGTTTAAGGCATAAAAAAACCTGCCGAAGCAGGTTTTTAAATATGGCGCGCCCGGTAGGATTCGAACCTACTACCCTCGGCTTAGAAGGCCGATGCTCTATCCAAATGAGCTACGGGCGCAAAACTGATAGTGTTTGTTCGCATCCTACCAACGGCAGGACTGCTCGGGCTGTCCATGCCCTCGTCCCTTCGGGATTCTCTTCGTTCTCCAAATTGTTCCAAACAATTTAGTATCTCGGGCTGTCCATGCCCTCGTCCCTTCGGGAGTCGCTTGCGCTCCCTAAAATGGTTCCAGAGCATTTTATCGAACCTACTACCCTCACCTTAGAAGGCCGATGCTCTATCCAAATGAGCTAGGGTTGCATATAGAATACTAAG
>CAZPSE010000007.1:20316-64730 GCA_964589575.1 uncultured Gammaproteobacteria bacterium
CTTAGAAGGCCGATGCTCTATCCAAATGAGCTAGGGTTGCATATAGAATACTAAGGTTTGCTTTAAGTTAATAATAATTAGTCATTAACTTTTAAATATGGTCGGAGCAGAGGGATTCGAACCCCCGACCCTCTGGTCCCAAACCAGATGCGCTACCAAACTGCGCTATGCTCCGATAATGACGTATGTCAGAAAGATGCGTATTTTAATGATAGCTTGTCTAAAGGTCAATCTATTTTGTACTTTTATAGTAATTATTTTAATAATATTTATATGCAAAAAAGTGCCCATTTCGTCGACCCCTTGGTATTAGGCTATAACCCTATTTACTAGGCTCTTGGGTGATGCTTGTCATAAACGTCTTGCAAACGCTGGTTTGCCACATGGGTATATATTTGCGTGGTAGATAAATTGCTGTGCCCCAGTAGCATTTGTACTACCCGCAAATCTGCCCCGTTGTTTAATAAGTGTGTCGCAAATGCATGGCGCATGGTGTGCGGTGATAGCTTTTCGTCTATTTCTGCTATTTTTGCGTATTTTTTTATGGCGTACCAAAAGGCTTGCCTTGTCATGCCTTTTGCACGGTTACTTACAAATACGTGGCTACTGGTTTGGTCTTTTCTTTTTAATATGTCTGGTCTTATTTCGCGTATGTATTTGTCTAACCAATATAACGCTTCGTCGCCCATTGGTACTAAACGTTCTTTGTTGCCTTTACCTATTACCCTAATCCACCCTTGTCTTAATTCTACTTGTTCTAAAGACAGGTTTACCAGCTCACTTACACGTATCCCACAGGCGTATATTAGCTCTAGCATGGTTCGGTCTCTAAAGCCTATATTGTTTTTGGTATTGGGTGCATTTAACAGTGCTTCTACGTCGTCTTCGCTTAATGTTTTAGGTAAGGTAGACGGTAGTTTGGGCAGTTCTATTAATGCGGTTGGGTCTTCTGCTATTTTTTTTAAGCGGTATTGAAAACGGTAAAACCGCCTTAGTGTAGATATTAAACGTGCGGTACTGCGGGCGCTGTATTTTTGCTTGCTTCTAAAATACAAATAATCTTGAATGTCTGGATAACTTGCATTAATTAAATCGTGGTTATTTTTGTCTAGCCAAAAAGTGTAAGCGCGTAAGTCTACCCCGTATGATTGCAGGGTGTTTTCACTTAACCCCTTTTCCATCCACATGGTGTCTAAAAAGTGTTCAATAATGGTTGTTACTTTTTTTGAAACTACAAATATGGCCTTGCGCCCTGCTTTGCTCACATTATCAATTCTATTTGGCCACTTACCGTTACTTTTACTTTAGACTGCCCCGATTCACTGGCTACTGGCGCACCTTCCATTGCAGAATCTGCCATCATCATTTTAGATCGGTAATTATTACGATAAACAGGCCCGCTAGACTGGGTGTTAATATTGACATTAACTAAGCGGTAATTTTTTGCACTAAAACTGTTTTGTACTATCACTGCACGATTTTTTAATACGGTTAATGCCTGCTTAATTAAGGTGTTTTCTAGCTGCTCTTTTTTGGTAAAACTTAACGAGTATTTTTGCGACTGCATTTGCATTTTTTTTAATAATAGCGCCGTTACCGTACTCATGGCTTCTATATCGCTGCTTTTTAAAATTAAACTTTGCTGTCCGCGCCATTCTATAAACTGTTTCTTTTTACTTTGCCGATAGTCGTAAATGGGGTTAATTTGATAATTTTCTGTCCTAACCACAATATCCTCATATTTTTTTACATTGTTAACCGCCCATTGCATGGTTTGGTTAATATACTGGGCTATATCTGCCGATTCTTGACCGTTTTTTCTAACAATCAAGGTCATGGTCATTAAATCATTTATCGCCTGTTGTTCTGCCGCAGACGATAAATGAATACGATTGTAATGATTGTTTGGTTCTGCATGCACGACAGGATAAAATAGTAACGTCGATAACAATAATAATATTTTTTTCATGATAATTTATTCACACCATTATTTAATAATGCCGATAAGACTACCTGTTTATTAAAAAAGTTTCTTAAAAAAAACAATGAATTTAAATCAACAAACTTATCAAATAACCAACGTAATAGACGATACAACCGTTATTGAATTACTGGCTAAAAACACACCATTATCTAAACAAAAAATAAAAATGGCACTTAGCAATGGTGCAGTATGGCTACAAAATAAAATAGGTACACATAGGGTTAGAAAAGCCAAAAAATGTTTGCAAATAGACGACCAACTGTTTTTATACTACAACCAAACCTTGCTACAAACCCAACCCGATGCACCAACATTAGTAGAAGACTTTGGCAATTTTAGTATTTGGCACAAACCCTACGGTATGTTTTGCCAAGGCAGTAAATGGGGCGACCATTGCACTATTAATAGATGGATAGAAAAAACCCACGACCGCCCCGCTTTTATAGTACATAGGTTAGACCGAGCCACCACAGGTTTAATAATTATTGCCCACAGTAAAAAAATGGCACAATATTTTTCTAACCTATTCCAACAACGGCAAGTTGAAAAACATTACCGTGCAAAAGTGATGGGTGAGTTTCCGAACAAAGAACTAATCATTAATACGGACATTAACCAACAAACGGCTTTAACCATCGTTAACCGCCAAAGTTATGACAACCTTACAAATCAGTCATTATTAAATGTAGAAATTAAAACCGGCCGTAAACACCAAATTAGAATTCACTTATCAGAAAACAATTACCCCATCATCGGTGACAGAATGTACGGTGATGATACACACGATGTTGATTTGCAGTTATGCTGTTATCGCTTAGCTTTTATTAATCCAAACACAAATGAACCCATCAATTTTATCAACTCAAAATGTGCCTAATTGTTGCCTACATGGATGTAGGTACACAGAATTGCAGGAGCATTATGCGTGCAGACCCCTTGGTATTTTCTCAAAATGTATAATTCACCTTTAAAAAAAATTGATGGCAATAATGGATCATAATCTCAATATATTTTCTGCAAAGCAACTAGAACAGGCCTTTAAAGAAAAACTTTACCCATTGTCGCTTCAAAAACATTTAGGTACGTATATATTGTGTTTAGCCAATGCCCTAACCGATAAAAGGCTTTACCTGTATTTACAAAATGACCTTAATAAAACATTAAAAACTCTGTCGCAAAACCAACCAGAAAGCTCTGCAGATGATGCCAGTGTATTTGAACAATTAATCGACCCAAACAACGCCTTACCTAAATTTGCCCGTAGCAAACAAGTAGGCCCTTGGACGCTGCAGTACAATCAAATACGCTCTTACCGCCCTGCACGTAATGCAAACGATGTTGTCACCTCTATTTATAAAGACTTTAATGAAGATGGCTTTCATTTTAATAAGCCGTTTTTACAAAAAGAAATGCTTCAATCTATTACTTACAACAATACACAAATTGATTGTTTCTTAAACAAATTCCCTTTTACGCAAAACCACTTGCTGTTATTAATTAACCCCAAACAATGCAGCCCACAATTGCTAACGTTACATTCATTAACCTTAATAACCAATATGGCCATTAAAATAAAATCGACAGAAATAACCTACTTTGCATTCAACTCAATTGGCTCTTACGCATCAGTAAACCACCTACATTTTCACTTTGTATCTTTAAAGACCGCTTTACCTATTTGTGCAAAACAATGGCATCATAATGGTGGAACAGTTGAATACCCACTTGCTTTGCATAAAGTAAATAATGCAAACGACGCTTGGATAATAATAGAAAAACTGCATACCAAAAACCAAGCCTATAATTTAATTATTCAACACCATACTATTTATATAGTCCCAAGAGCCTTTCAAGAAACCGTCTCGCACGACGATTGGATACAAAACATAGCTTGGTTTGAATTAGCTGGCGTGATAACGGTTGCCAACGAATCCACTTACCATCAGTTAACTGAAAAAATGATAACTAAAGAATTATCCAAACTAAGTTTTCAGCTTTAAAGGCAGTTTACTGCCCTTTCAAAAAATAATAAAAAAAATCTATAAAAAAGGTTGACTACAACGCCAAATTCTCTAAAATACACATCTTTCAGCGGGAATAGCTCAGCGGTAGAGCACGACCTTGCCAAGGTCGGGGTCGCGAGTTCGATCCTCGTTTCCCGCTCCAAATACTTAAAACCCCAAGTTGGGGTTTTTTTATGTACACCAAACTAAGTAATTAGTTTCTGGCTGAGTGGCAGAATGGTGATGCAGCGGCCTGCAAAGCCGTCAATAGCGGTTCGATTCCGCTCTCAGCCTCCAAGTTATGCCCAGGTGGCGAAACTGGTAGACGCAAGGGACTTAAAATCCCTCGGTAGCAATACCGTGTCGGTTCGACTCCGACCCTGGGCACCATATTCGATGTTAAAAGTCCTTTTCTCCCCCCTTCTTATATAGCAAGGGGTCGACGAAAAAGGCACTTTTAGTACCCCTTTAGTATTGTAAATATTTCTTAAACAACTTAAAAACTATTTATTAAATACCCATATAAAGATTTAAATACGCTAGTTTTTGTTTAACAACAGAATAATTATTGGAGAAGTGTCTGAGTGGCTTACTAAATTGCCTGGAGCAATTTGGGGAGCGCCAGCGACGTGCGAAGCACCGAGGGCAGGATGCCCGAAGCAACTATATACAATATGTAAAAGAAAAATATCAAACACAAAATATAAACGATTTTGGAGAAGTGTCTGAGTGGCTTAAGGAGCACGCCTGGAAAGTGTGTGTACCTTTATCGGTACCGAGGGTTCGAATCCCTCCTTCTCCACCACCCATAAACAAACCCCGCTTAGGGGTTTTTTTATGGGTGGTGGAGAAGGAATTATGAAAATCCTTGCAGGGTTCGACTAATTTGCAGGACAGCAAATTGGACAGATGCAATCAGCTTCTTTTCATCAGCCATGCTTTAATTTTTATTTTAGCTTTAAACTGCGCTTTTTCCATACATAGTACACCGCGGGTATAACAAACAAAGACAATAACGGCGCTGTTATCATGCCACCCACCATGGGTGCTGCTATTCGCTTCATCACTTCAGAACCTGTTCCAGTACCAATCATAATGGGTATTAAACCGGCAATTATCACAGCTACCGTCATCGCTTTAGGGCGTACACGCATAACTGCACCGTGCATAATTGCGTCTTTTAAATCATCTGCTGTGTTTATTTCACGCTCTTTTAAGGCGTTATTTAAGTACACCAACATAATTACGCCAAATTCTGCCGCGACACCCGCTAAGGCTATAAAACCTACAGCTACCGCTACTGACATATTAAAGTCTAAAAACCACAACAGCCAAAAACCACCTACTAGCGCAAAGGGTAAGGTTGCCATAACCAATACCGCTTCGCCAATATTACGAAAAATCATATACAACAATATGAAAATAATAACCAACGTAAACGGTATAACACTTTTTAACTTTTTCTCTGCCCTTAATAAATATTCGTACTGCCCAGACCACGTTACCGAATAACCCGCGGGTAAGGTTAATTGTTTTTCTACCGCTTCTTTTGCATTTTTAACATAGCTGCCTAAATCTACACCTTTTATATCAACAAAAATCCAACCGTTTAAGCGGGCATTTTCTGTTTTTAACATTGGTGCATCGTCTACTATTGTTATGCTTGCTACTTGAGACAATGCTATGTGCGCGCCTGTGGGTGTGACTATTAATAAATTTTTCAAACGTTCTAAATTATCACGTATTTCTCGGGGGTAACGAACATTAACTGGGTATCGCTCCAAACCCTCTACTGTATGCGTTACATTGGTTCCACCAACGGCTGCCCTTACCACCTCGTTAATGTCTTCCATATTTAGGCCATATCGTGCGGCAACTACTCTGTCTGGCACGATGTCTATATACCGTCCACCCGTTACACGCTCTGAATATGCAGATGTTGTGCCAGGTAATTGAAGCACAATGGCTTCAATATCCTTACCTATTTCTTCTATAACGGCCAAATCTGCACCGGCTATTTTAATCCCTACGGGCGTTTTAATACCTGTGGCTAGCATATCAATACGGGTTTTTATGGGTTGCACCCAAGAGTTTGTTAAACCAGGAAACTTCACACGTTTATCCAAATCAGCAATAACGTCTTCCAATTCATAGCCTTCTCGCCATTCACTTTTTGGTTTAAATTGAATGGTTGTTTCTATCATGGTTAAAGGTGCAGGATCTGTAGCGGTTTCTGCTCGTCCAATTTTTCCAAATACTCGTTTTACTTCGGGTACGGTTTTTATTAAGGCATTAGTTTGTTGTAATATTTGTTGCGCTTTACCTATTGATAAGCCGGGTAATGTAGTTGGCATGTACATTAAATCGCCCTCTTCTAGGGTTGGCATAAACTCGAAGCCAATACCCGTAGATAGCTTTTTTAAACGGGGTGATTCTGGAAACAATTCTTTCCATTCTTGTTGCCATATTTTTTTCTTATCATTAAGTACTTGTTGTTCCTCTGCCGTATTACCAAACCAACCAATGGGCGATAAAAAGCTGGATATTCCAGCAAACGGTAGCAAGGTTGAAAGTAAAATAAACAAAGAAATAAACATTACTTTTACCGGTGCTTGTAATACCCAAGTTAAGGCCGGTTTATAAATAAATATTAAAAATTTATTGATTGGATTTTTGGTTTCACTAGGTATTTTACCGCGTATAAAATACCCCATTAGCACCGGCACTAAGGTAATGGCTAAGGCCGCACTTGCTGCCATTGCAAAGGTTTTAGTAAACGCTAAAGGAGCAAATAAACGCCCTTCTTGTGCCTCTAGTGAAAACACAGGTATAAAGCTTAACGTAATGATTAGTAACGAGAAAAATAAAGCGGGGCCTACTTCGGATGATGCGTCTTGGATAACTTTCCAATGCGCTTCCCCTTTGGGTTCGGTGCCATGTTTTTCTTTGTATTTTTCAAGGTGTTTATGTGCATTTTCAATCATTACAATGGCGGCATCTACCATCGCGCCAATAGCTATTGCGATACCTCCTAATGACATTATGTTGGCATTAACGCCTTGCCATCTCATTATAATAAATGCCATTAAAATACCTAAAGGCAACGAAATAATCACCACAAAAGAGGATCTAAAATGCAATAAAAAGAGCAGACATACAAGCGTGACCACTATAAATTCTTGAATCAATTTGGTTTGTAAGTTGTCTACTGCTCGTAGTATTAATTCTGAACGGTCATAGGTTGTGACAATTTCTACGCCGTCGGGCAAACCTAACGACAATGATTTTAATTTATCTTTTACTAACTCTATGGTTGTTAATGCATTTTCTCCAAAACGCATAATCACAATTCCACCGGTTACTTCACCTTCACCGTCTAAATCTGCAATACCTCGGCGCATTTCTGGCCCCAATTTCACCCAACCTACGTCTCTTAATAATATAGGTATACCTTTATCGGTTACGCCCACAGGTATAATTTCAATGTCTTCTAATTTGGTTAAGTAACCTCGGGTACGAATCATGTACTCAGCTTCTGCCATTTCTATTACCGCACCACCTGCTTCTTGATTGGCTCGTTTTATGGCATTAACCACTTTAGATAATGGAATAGAAAATGCTCTTAAACGATCGGGATCGACCACGACTTGATACTGTTTAACCATGCCACCAATAGTTGCCACTTCGGACACGCCTGGTACGGTTTGCAGTTCAAATTTTATAAACCAGTCTTGCAATGAACGTAATTGAGACAAATCGTGATTGCCTTTTGTGTCTACTAACGCATATTGGTATATCCAACCTACACCTGTTGCATCTGGCCCTAAACGTGGTTGTACGCCGTCTGGCAATAAGGAAGCGGCTTGATTTAAGTATTCTAAAACTCGGGACCTTGCCCAATATAAATCCGTACCGTCTTCAAAAATCACATAAACATAAGAATCTCCAAAAAACGAATAACCCCTTACCGCTTTCGCCCCAGGAACCGCTAACATAGTGGTGGTAATTGGGTAGGTTACTTGGTCTTCTATAACCCGAGGAGACTGCCCTGCATAGGTTGTTTTAATAATTACTTGAACGTCAGACAAATCTGGCAAGGCATCTAACGGGGTTTCTTTTATAGCCCTTGCGCCTAAAGCTACTAGCAACATAGAAAAAATTAAGACTAAAACGCGGTTTCTAATAGAGCTTTCAATAATTTGTTGTAACATCTTTTAGGCCTATTTTGCTTTTTGAAAACGTAAAAAACTGGCTTGCAAATTGCTTTCTGAATCGAGTAAAAACTGCCCCGAAATTACAATTTTATCGCCCTCTTTTAGGCCTTTATCTGTTTTTAATTTAACGTGATTGCCACTTTGCATAAGTACTTCTACATCTACCGGTTGGAATCCTCCATCTTCTAAAACTTTAATAACGCTTTGTCTTTGACCTGTTCTTATTAAAGCCTCACGCGGTATACGAATGTCTGCCCATGTTGGGCCACCGTAAATAACCGCTTTAGCCAGCATATTGGGTTTTAATAAGCCGTCTTTATTATCAAAACGTAACCTTACTGGTAAGGTTCTGCTCATTGGGTTTAATTCTGGGTAAATAAACTCAACCTTGCCTTTCCATACTTTATTAGGCACAGCTTGTATGCGTATTTCGGCATCTTGACCCACTTCTACCCACGATATTTGGCTTTCAAAAATTTCTACAATTACCCACATACTAGACGTATCTGCAATGGTAAATTGTTGCAACCCTGGGGATACAAACATACCTTCGCGTACATTTAGTTTTGTTACCACGCCCGACTGTGGCGCAATAATTGGAATACGTCTAACGATTTTTTTAGTCTTTTTTAGTTTATCAATCACTTTTTTGGGTATGTCTAAAAGTTGCAGCCTTTTTTCTGCCGCGGCGATAAGTGATTGACTGCTATTAGCAAATAATTTGCTATTACTGTTTTGCAAGGCAACTAAATACTCTTCTTGTGCGGCGACAATTTCGGGTGAATACAATTCTAAAATGACTTGATTTTTTTTGATTCTATCGCCTTCTGCACGAACTTTTAATTTTTCTATCCATCCGTCTACTTTAGAATGTATATGGTGCAATTTATTTTCGTCATAACTGACGCTGCCTAAAGTATCGATAAAACGATACATTCTGCCTGAACTTACACGAGCAGTACGGATGCCCATATTTTGCACGGTTTGCGCACTAATACGTATAACTGGCGCACCTTCACCTATTGGCCCCACTTCTTGTGCTACTAAATCCATTCCACAAATAGGGCAACTGCCTTCTTCACCACGTACAATTTGCGGGTGCATTGGGCATACGTAATTTGGATCTAAGTGTTTTACTAAGTGCTCCACTTTTTCATCAGTTGCAGCGCTAGAAATCATAGATAATTCATCAGCACTATGATTGTGTCCATCACCTTCACTGTGTTCTTCAGCGCATGCAAATAACGTTAAACTGATTATCAAAGTTATAAAAATTTTCATCGTTATTTGGTTCCTAAAAAGTAAAGTAAATTGATAATCTTTTTTGCTTGTCCGTTTTGTAATTTAAGCATTTTATTGCTGTTTCTAATTTCTGCATCACGAGCAATTAATAAGTCAGAAAGGCTGGATTCACCCGCTTGATACTCCCCCAGTATTACCGAGCTTATTTGTAATAACTCTGGAAGAATTTTAAATTTATATTGGTTCCAGCGTTGCTTATAATTATTAGCCAAAACAAAGTCTTGTTTCATTTTTGCTTTCATTTCATTTTGTTTGTTTTTATAAGAAAACCATAACGCTTCAGACTTTTGTTCTTGCTCTAATACTTTTTTGTCTAAACTGTTACTGCTATCTAACCAAGGCAAGTCAGACTGTAAACCCACACTAAACACATCGCCTCTGCTGTCTCTAATCCCGTAGCTTACATTTAATTTCATACTGGGTTGGTAAGCTTCATTTATTAAGTTTATTTGAATTTTAGTTTGTTCATACTTCTCTAACAGCAGTTTTAATTCTGGATGTTTATTTAAGGCTGCAACATCTATATTAGGAATAACGGTTAACTGTTTAGCCATATCTTGTGGCCATGTTATCTTTTGTGCTACATCTATCCATTGCGTTAATCTTGCTTGGTTAGCATTAACAACACCTTCTAACTCGCTGACATTTTCATTTAACTGAGAAATTTTTAAGCGAATTTTAATCACATCTTGTTGGCTGCCTCTGCCCACTTTATAACGCCCTAATGCGATAGGAAGTATGTCTTTAAAAACAGCCAACTGTTGTTTAACAAAGCCTATTTGCGCTTTAGCAATATAAACATTTAACCATAAGTTTCGTGCTTTTTTTAATAATTGCTGTTTATTTATAGCAACGTTAGTGGCTGCAATTTTTGTTGAAAACTGAGCGATATTTTTTTTAATATTTAAGCTATCGCCACGTAAAAACTGTTGCGATGCACCTATTAAAACTTGTGTTAAAGGTTCTTTGCTAAAATTTAAGGGTTCTGCCACGGCTAAATTTAACGCCGTTATTGTAAAGCGCATATCGGGTTTTTCTGCTTGGTAAATTTCTGCATGAGAAGTGGCTTGCGTTTGCTTATTTAACTGCTTAAGTTTAAGGTCATTTTTAAGCACATGCATTTCTAATTTTTCTAGCGTTAAATGCATACTTGCATGCGCAGTAAAGCTGATAAAACACAGTAGACAGACAAAAAGTTTCAAAATAGTTTTATTTATTAAATACATAGAGTAGATGAGAGTGACAAATTAACAATTAGTTGCAATAGTAACGCAAACAAAGCTTATATATAACTAGCTATGCAAATTGCTTTTTTATATAAGCAAAAAAAAAGGCAAGCCAAATAAATGACCTGCCTTTTAAAAGTTTAACCAACAGCATAAAGCTGCGGGTTAATACCGTAAAATTAAATTTTTACGATGTCTTCTGCTTGAAGACCTTTATCACCTTCGGTGATAGTGAATTCAACTTTTTGACCTTCAGTCAAAGATTTGAACCCAGAACCAGAAATTGCTTTGAAATGTGCAAAAACGTCAGGTCCGTTCTCTTGCTCGATAAATCCAAAACCTTTTGAATCGTTGAACCATTTAACGGTTCCAGTTGTTGTAGCCATAGTAAATCCTATAAATATAATTAAAACGGTTTAATAAAGTATTAACCCGCGTGTGCCAAAAGTGTTGCATATTATGAAAAACAGGACGAGGCACTACGAAGAACTACGACAAACTGTACATAAAACATAAAACGTCTTTAAAGCTGGTGCAAATTATAACCCCCACAAGCACCGTGTCAATAACAAATAAAGGTTTTTTTACTTTTATTGACTTTAAATAGCCATTAAAAACAAAGACTAATGTGCTATTATCGCGCGTCTTTTATTATCATATTAGGTTTTACTAATGTTTCAGCTTACTTGCCCTGGCAAAGAGTGCATTAAAAATGACACTTTATCGGGCTTAACTGTTGCCCTAGCATTAGTACCCGAGGCCATAGCCTTTGCTTTTGTAGCTGGTGTAGAGCCAATAGTCGGCTTGTATGGTGCCTTTATGATGGGGCTTATTACAGCCGTAATTGGTGGCAGACCGGGTATGATTTCTGGCGCTACTGGTGCTATGGCTGTAGTGATGGTGGCTTTAGTTTCGTCTCATGGTGTTGAGTTTTTATTTGCGGCGGTGTTATTGGCGGGTATATTTCAAATATCTGCAGGTATCTTTCGCATGGGCAAGTTTATAAGAATGGTTCCTTACCCTGTTATGCTGGGTTTTGTTAACGGCTTGGCCATTGTTATTTTTTTGGCTCAACTGCAACAATTTAAAAATGTAGATGGCAGTTGGTTAGCCAATAACCCTATGATGATTATGCTTGGGTTAATTGCACTAACGATGGCAATTATTCACTACTTGCCTAAAATAACCACCGCTATCCCTTCTTCTTTAGCGGCCATTATTGCCGTAACCTTATTAGTGCTTTGGCTAAATTTAGATACCCGCACCGTACAAGACGTATTACGTGAAATGACTCAAGACCCTACCGCCAGTATTGCTGGTGGTTTACCAACCTTTCATATCCCTGTTGTGCCTTTCACTTTAGAAACCTTATACGTTATATTGCCATACGCAATAATTTTAGCCGCCATTGGTTTAATAGAGTCTTTATTAACGCTAACGTTAATTGATGAAATAACCGAAACAACCGGCCGAGGCAATCAAGAGTGCATTGGTCAAGGCGTTGCCAACACAGTAAATGGTGTTTTTGGTGGCATGGGCGGTTGCGCTATGATTGGTCAGAGTATGATTAATATTAACTCGGGCGGTCGTGGTCGTTTGTCGGGAATCTCTGCAGCACTTTTTTTACTTAGCTTTATTTTATTTGCTTCATCTTTAATAGAAACCATCCCAATTGCGGCCTTAGTAGGCGTTATGTTTATTGTGGTATTGAGTACCTTTGAATGGTCTAGTTTTAGATTGTTTGGCAAAATCCCAGCATCTGATACTTTTGTTGGCATGTTGGTTGCAGGTGTAACAGTAGTGGCTGACTTAGCCATTGCCGTTATCGTAGGCGTAATTGTTTCGGCCCTTGTGTTTGCTTGGAAACACGCTAAACAAATGCAAGCGACCACAGAAACCAATAAGTACGGTGCTAAAATTTACACACTAAATGGACCGCTATTTTTCAGCTCAGTGCATACCTTTTCTAAAATTTTTGACCCAAAAGGCGACCCACAAGAAGTCATTATTGATTTTGCAAATGCGCGTGTATACGACCACTCTGGTTTAGAGGCTATTGATTCTATTGCAGATAGATACGTAAAAGCGGGTAAAACGTTGCACATTCGTCACTTAAGTCAAGAATGTACGTCGTTATTAAATAAAGCGGGCAACTTGGTAGAGGTAAACATGATGGAAGATCCTAACTATCATGTTGCGGATGACCGCGTTTCTTGAGTTTATAAAACATCAAAACAGGCTCTTTTCGTCGACCCCTTGCTATTTAAAGCCTTTTGTAAGCAAGGGGCAACCTATTGATAATGCTCTTGCCGTTTTGGATACCTGCATGCTTACAGGTAAAACACTAGTTTTTAGACTGTTTTCCTCGGTATTTACTTTTATTTTGTCCGTTTTTAACAGAGCTGTTACCCGTTTTATTACCGCTATTGTTTTTACGGCTGCCAGATTGGCTACGTGAACGTTGCCCGTCTCTGTGCCCTGCTTTGGCTTGTTTAGGGCGTTTAGCTTTATACGGTTTGGTGTTTAATACGGTTATGGGCAGGTCATGTACAGGTTCAAAGCCGTCTACCAGTTCACGCTCTAATAACGTTTTTATCAGGCGTTCTATGTCGCGCAATTGGTCTATTTCGTCGGCAGATACTAAAGACACCGCTTGCCCTTCTAAACCTGCGCGTGCTGTTCTACCAATTCTGTGTACGTAATCTTCTGGCACATTAGGTAAGTCAAAATTAACCACTTGCGGTAATTGCTGTATATCTATGCCTCGCGCGGCAATATCGGTAGCGATTAATGCTTGTATTTTATTTTCTTTAAAACTGGATAAGGCTTTGGTACGCGCCCCTTGGCTTTTATTACCATGTATGGCTGCCGACTTTATATTGGCTTGCTCTAATAATTTTACAATTTTATTAGCACCATGTTTAGTACGACTAAATACCAATACTTGATGCCATTGTTTTTCTTTAATTAAATGAATAAGCAGTTTTGTTTTTTGCTTTTTATCAACAGGTATTATCCATTGTTTTACTTTTTCTGCCGTGGTGTTACGTGGGCTTACCGATATTTCGGTTGGGTCATTCACTAGGGTTTTAGCAAGCGTTCTTATTTCTGGTGAGAAGGTAGCCGAAAACATGAGCGTTTGTCTTTGCTTGGGTAAGAATGACAATAATTTTTTAATGTCATGTATAAAACCCATGTCTAGCATTCTATCTGCTTCGTCTAATACTAAAATTTCTAGCTGATTAAATTTGACTGCATTTTGATTATACAAATCGAGCAAACGCCCTGGTGTAGCAACTAAAATGTCTACGCCTTTGCGTAATTTCATCATTTGTGGGTTAATTTTAACGCCACCAAATACCACCATAGATTTTAACGGTAAGTTAGAGCCGTAGGTTTTTACGCTTTCATCTATTTGTGCTGCCAGCTCGCGGGTTGGGGTTACAATTAAAGCACGTACGTGATTAGACTTAACTTTTTTACCATTAGATAACATGTGCAATATAGGCAAGGTAAAACCGGCTGTTTTGCCTGTACCTGTTTGTGCCGCTGCCATTAAGTCTTTACCCTTTAGTACAACAGGTATTGCTTGCGCTTGTATTGGTGACGGTTCGGTATAACCTTTGATGGTTATTGCTTCGAGGATTGGTTGCGATAAACCCAGTTCAGAAAAACTCATTTTGCTTCCTATAATTTAGGGCGCTATTTTACCCGTATTTATATTTTTTTATTTGGCTAAAAACATCAAGTAACTACAAAACAATATCGCTCATAGATAATTTTTAATAACTGGCATTATTTATTAGACTTTAATAAAATAGTAGTTAAAGAGTCATGATTCATTAGGTAAAGCATGGTTAAACGTTTAACCTTGGTCAATGCATAATACTAATAGCGCTAAGCCTTGATTGTTCACAGCTTTATCGTGAACTAGCAAGGCTTATCAAGCGGACTATTAGAGCAATATCAAATATCGTTATCAGCTGCCGTTTGTAAGCCTTGCTACTTTTAAAAAGCAGCAAAATGATCAATGCTTAACGCTTTAAAAACTCCAGTTAATCAGATTTTTTTAAGTATCTTACTGACTGGCTTGAATCCTAGGTTTTCTAGGGTTTTCATATTTATATAATTTATTGGAACAATAATGGACAGTAGAGAATTTGGCTTGGTTGCCGCTCAACAACTATTTCACTTACAAGATTTACACTTTGGTTTTTGGGAAGAAAACACTACACCGCAATTTAGTAGCTTTTTAGATGCGCAAAACAAACATACCGATTTTTTATTTACGCACATAAAAAACGCATTGGACGATAAGCTAAGTGGCAAAATTTTAGATGCAGGTTGTGGAATTGGCATCACCACCAAAAAACTTTTAGAAATGGATTTTAATGTAGATGGACTGGTTCCCTCTAATTGGATGGCAACGAAAGCCAGAGAAAATGTTAAGAAATATACCAGTAAAACAAAAGGAAATATTTACGAATGTACATTTGAAGATTTTCCTATGTCTAATTTATCAGAAAAGTATAAAGGCATTTTTTTTAGTGAAAGCTATCAATACGTCAACATGCAACAAGCTTTTAATAACTTTGATAAAATTTTAACTGCCGATGGTAAAGTTATTATTTTTGATTTTTTTAAAATAGATAAGGTTAAGGGCAAGTCTCCACATGGGGGTGGGCATTCAATAGGTGAATTTTATGACTTGGTTACTAAAAATGGCTACAAAATTAATGTCGATTTAGATATAACTAAAAACCTTAGCCCCAACATTACCTTGGTAAATGAACTTTTAACTGAAAGGCTCATTCCATTTGGTGCATCTTTAGATTTGTTTTTAACCTATAAACTTAAAGCATTTTATACGTTTCTAAAATACATTTTTAGAAAAAAACTAGCAAAAATTAAATACAAATACTCGCAACAACGAAACAAAGAAAATTTTGAAAAATATAAAACGTACCGCCTCATCGTTTTAGAAAAAATCAAAGATTAGGTTTAAGGAACCTATTATTTAAGTCTCAAAACGACTTTTTATTATTTAGTAAATTAATAATATTTTTATGAATATTGGCTATGTTTTCGTTTATCAATCCATGCCTGTTTGACTTTATTATGTGCAACTTTTTATCAATATTCGGTAATTTTTTCATTATCAACTCGGCACTTATTGGGTTAACTACGGGGTCGTTATCCCCCTGAAAAACATCCACCTTACAGCTAACACTGGGTAAATGGTTGTAAAAATATTCGACCAATTTATTTAACTCTGCCAAGGCCGCAACAGGCGTATGTTTGTAGTTTATATCGGGGTGTTCTGAGTGATTGGTTACGTAGGGTTTTATACCCTCACCAAGTGATAACGATTTAATAAAATTGTTGGCCGCATTTAAAAAAGGCGTAAACAATATATGACTGTTTTGAAATTTTAATAATGCCGATACGGTAATAACCGAAGCCGGTTTATTGGGGTTTTTAGCGGCATACAATAAACTTAAACTGCCACCGGTAGAAAAGCCGATTAAATGCACTTTGCTGCTGTAGGCGTTTATTATTTTAAAACCGCGTTCTACAGACTGGTACCAGTCTTGCCAGTTTCTAGTTTTTAAATCTTCTGGTGAGGTTCCGTGACCTTTTAACCTGACACCCAATACATTAAAACCTTGTTGATGTATTTTTTCTGCAAGCTCTCGTATTTCTACGGGTGAGGCTAAAAAACCGTGTGTTAGTAACACCCCGTCGCTTACTTTGTTATGTTTGTAAAAAAAACAATTGCCATCGGTCGTTCTGGTTTCTAAATTATTAATTGCGTCAAACTGTTTTGCGGTGTATTTTTTTAAATCAAATTCATAAGCAATTTTTTGATCATCAAAACGGAAATCTGCAATTTTCCTTATGGATATTGTTTTATGGTCTTTAAGTGCTTGTTTAACCAATTTACAAACTGTTTTAATGGGTTTAACTTCGTTTGCATAGACGCTTATAAAGTTTTTTATGCGTATTTCATCAAAATTATAATCGTCCAGTAATTTTTTACTAAAACAATAATAACTGTCGTTTGCGCTAATTAATTGTGTTTTTTTTGCGGTACTTAAAAACTGTAAAAATTTATTGGCTGTACCTTCAATTACCACGCCGTATTCTGTGGGGTTAAATAAACTGCGGTGCAAATAAACATGCTTTGCCTGTTGGCAATATTTAACGGCTAAATATAAAATTTGGTGAAAATTTTGTTTACGTATTTTATTGCTTCCCTGCTCTATTAATAAATAAACCAAGGTAGACGCTAAATGGCTTAAATGGACAGTCACCACTTGGTACATTTGTTCCATGTAGTAGTCTCGCACTTGCGATATTTTGTGACGCATACCTAAGCTATGCAGTTTTCCTCTCCAATGGCCTGGTTGCGTTTCTAACTGAAACAATTCATCTAAGCTTTTATAACGGTGGGCTACATTGGGTAACAGCCATTTTTCCCAACGTTGCCAAAAATCATTTATTACAATTGGTTTTCCTAGCCGTATATCCATATCGGTATCTTTAAATAAAATGTTACCTTCTATGGTTAGCTCTTCTATAAAACGTTTTTTTAAGCCACCAGTTAAGGTTTCTACTGTATTGAGTAAAACGTTTTCTCCTACTCGTATGGGGTAAAAGGTAATATTACATGGCACTATTTGGGTGGGTTTAATGCATTGTTTTACTAAGGCATCTATAGATTTAAATTCCAATTCTTTTGCCCATATTTCCAGTCGGCTTTTATCCCCTATAGTATGATCGTATATGACTGCTTTTTTAAACGTATCCACCGCCAATGCCAGTACCGCAGCCCCTGTATGATGTTTTCTGAGCGTATGGGAGGTACGTGAATATAATTGAAACTTGCCTTTTTTATTAATGACTTTTCGGTCTTTAACCATTCCACCTTCTGGAAACATGACTACTTTTCTGCCGTGTAAAATTTCTTTAGCTAAAAAAGGGATTAATTTAGGATGGGTATTAGGCACCGCGCCTACTGAACGTAAAAAATGGGCAAACCCTTCGCTACCTTCAAAAAACTCTGCCGATGCGACAGAGCGACAATACACTTGATGCTTTTGATGAAACAAGTATTGTGGAATGAATGTTTCGAAACGCGCAAAGTGATTAAATAAAAAAATATCACCATCTACTACTTGGTTAGGTAGCTGGTGCAGTTTAATATTGACTTTTAATAGCTTTTTTACAAACGTAAACGACTTTAATGTCCAGTCGTAAGTTGTTGTATTTATATCGTATTTTTTGTATGAACTCATAAAATAGTTATCTTCTAATATAGCAATAACACAAATATTTAATTGCTAAAAATTACCGGTTTTTTGTTTAAAGTAGTTAACTATTTGTTCAAATTCTTCATCAATAGTTGCATTAATTTCTATCTTTTTATGGTTTATAGGGTGAATAAAACTTAACTTAGTTGCTGCCAATAATAAGCGGTTGCTTTTTAATTGCTCTCTAAAAAATTGATTTTGTTTGCCATCTCCATGTGTTGTGTCACCCACAATTGGGTGAAAAATGTGTTTCATGTGGCGACGCAACTGATGCTTTCTGCCTGTTTTTGGCGTTAATTTAACTAGCGAATAGCGCGCTGTTGTATAACGCCCAACGGGATAGTCAAATTCTTTTAATGCGAGTGTTTGGTAGTGGGTAACGGCTTCTTGTGCGTCTTTAATTTTTGCTCGTTTGTCCGAAATTTTATCCAATTGTTCAACTAATGGGTAATCAATTTTTCCCGTTTCATTTACATAACCTCTAACGACGGCTAAATACTCTTTTTCTATTTGATGGTTACTAAATAATTCAGCCATTTTTTTGGCAAATTCTGAACTTAAAGCAAACAGTAAAACACCCGACGTAGGTTTGTCTAACCGATGTACAGGGTAAACATATTGCCCTATTTGGTTGCGTAATATTTGTACTGCAAAACGTGTTTCGTGCCTGTCGATAAAGGAACGATGAACTAATAAGCCCGAAGGTTTATTGATAGCAATTAAATGTTCATCTTGGTAAATGATGTTTAAAGTTTCTGTTATTTGGGTTAAAGCAGCTTCAGTTGCCAATTTAATACATTAAGTCCGTTTGATAATAAAGTTTTACACTGCCTTTTTGCATACTTTTGTTATCCCCTTTTTGGCATTTTTTTATATTAATATCGGCCAGCCAGTTTTTATAATTAATTAATGGCATTGGCGACATAATGCATTCTTTTTTACCGTATGGGTGGCCATAATGAAACAGTAAATGCCCAACTTCGTGAGTGATTATAAGTGACAAATACGTGCTGATATCTTGTTGTGAAACACGTTTTTCATTTCTTAATTTTTGTAAATGCGGTGCATTATTTATTATGGGGTAAGTAGAAACAAATGCATAACTTTTAAACTGAGATGTTTGACTAAAAGTGGTAGTGCCATTGTTGATGCCACCCCGTAATGCTGTATGTATATCCATTTCATAATTTTCTACACTGGCCACCAATTGGTTGGTAATAATTAAATCTGTTGCTAAATTTCCGTAACCCATTGCATCCCACCAAATCCATTCGTTGTAGGGCATATTATCTATAACGGGCAAGCCATCTTTGGCTTTTTTATCACGCCAAAGCATAATATTACTAGCCAGGGTATTAGTTAACTCTTTAGATAAAGTATCATAGCTAAGAACTTGTATTTTATTAATTAAATAAGGTTTTGCGTATTGATATAAAACCTCTAAACTTGTCGGCCTATTCATTAACAAGGTCTTAATAGATTGCTTAATATTATTAAATTCAGCCTGACTAATACCGTCTTTAAAGTTAATGTTTTGTGTCTGTTTTACTGTTTTTATTTGTTTACTGATATTTTTAAAAAGTGATTTTATACTTTGCTGTGGCAATAATTCAAACTCTACTTGTATAGCAAAATGTTGATATATGGTTTTTTGTGCTTTTGCTAAAGAATGCAATATTTGTTGCTTGGTTAAGCTTTTAAAACGCGGGTTGGTTACTTGTGTCACGGTTAATTTTATTGGCGGTTCAAGCTTAGGCAAAGGAACGTATTGAGTATTATTAGGCTTAGTTGTGCATGCCGTCAATAAAACAGCTAAAAATGCCAGCAAGTAATTGCAGGGTTGTTTCATTTAATGTCGTGTCTAATAAAATCCAAATTCATATGCTAAGTATAATCACATCAATGAAAAACGTGAGGTTAAACGTGTGTTTTGTGACCAGTTACTAACTATACTTTATAAAACATTTTTACCCATTACAATGGCATCTTCTCGTCCAATTTCGGACGGATAGTAGCCTTTTCTACAACCTATTTCGTTAAAGCCTTGATTAAAATATAAAGCAATAGCAATGGTGTTTGAGGCTCTAACCTCTAAATACACATCATTAACTTTTTTGGTTTTTGCAATTTTAATTGCTTCTTCAAGTAAAAGTTGCCCGTATTGCTTGCCTCTAAACGCTGGTTTTACACATAAATTTAATACATGGCTTTCGTTAGCTCCGTATGAAAGCACGGTGTAACCTGCAATGTTATTGTCTATCACTATTGCTAATGCAATAAAGTCTGTATTTAAACAGTCTAACATTACAGATTGTGACCAAGGAAACGCATAACACAGGTTTTCTATTTGCATCACTTCGTTTATATCGTTTTGGCTTAATAAACGGCAGCGTGAATCTAAATTAAACATCTATTGCGTGTTCAATTAGCGTTGTTTTTACAAACTTTAAATCTTCCCAAATAGCACGTTTTTTACTGGCATCGGTCAATATTAAGCTGGGTGAGTAAGTGACAATGGTTTTTATTTGGTTTAGCGATAAATGAACTTGCTGGCGTAATGCATTTATTGGGCTTTGATTTTTTAATATCATTTGCGCTGCATTTTCGCTAAATATTAATATTAAGTGGGGCTTTATTAGGTTAATTTGTTGTTGTAAATGGTTTTGGCATTGTTCAAATTCATCTTTTTGGGCGGATAAACTGTTTGCTTGAAAACACTTTACAAAGGGCGTTATATAAACACGCTCAAGATTAATATTGATGGCATTAAGCATTTTAGAAAATAACTTACCGACTTCTCCAGAGTACATTTCACCCGCCACATCATCCGTTTCTGTTGGTGCATCGGTAATAATCAATAAGTTGGTATTTTTATTGCCATTGCCTACAATGGCTTGTTGCCTTTTTTCAAACCGAGAACAAGCTTTACAATGCGAAATATTATTTGCTACTTGTTGCCAACTTGCCGTTTCTGATTGCTGACTAACGTCATTATATAAAACGGTTTCTGCAAGTGGTGCTGGGGTAGTATTTTTGACGCTACCCTTGTTGGCTAAAGCAGGAATTTTAGCTATTTGTTGTTTGTGTTTTGCATCATTTAATAGCAAGGGGTCGACGCTTTTGGCCTTTTTTTGACCTTTAATTACTTGCTTGCTTTTCCATTGCGTAACGCCCATCACATTCAAACAATCTATTTGATGTTGCGTCCACACCTTCATACAATATTTTGCCTTATAAAAAATATATTATTAACATTACATATATCTTCTATCATATTGATTGTCATAAACTTTTAAACATCGCCAAGCTGTGGATGCTCTTTTTTAATTTCGACCCTTAACTTGTTTAAACTATTAATATAAGAACGCGCAGAGGCGATTACAATGTCGGTGTTGGAACCGTTGCCATTAACAATTCGCCCGTCTTTTGCAAGGCGTGTGGTTACTTCGCCTTGAGAATCGGTACCCGATGTTATGGCATTAACCGAATACAGCTCTAACTTTGCCCCGCTGTTTATTATTTTTTCTATGGCTTTATAGGTGGCATCTACAGGACCTCCTCCTGTGGCCTCTGCATTTTTTTCTTCGCCATCTACTTCTAAAACAATTTTTGCTTTGGGTACTTCGCCCGTTTCTGTACACACCATTAAGCTAATTAATTTAATGGCTTCATCGGCCACCTCTATATTGTTTTCAGAAACTAAAGCTTGTAAGTCGGCATCAAAAATTTCGTGTTTTTTGTCGGCCAATTCTTTAAAACGATAAAAGGCGGCATTTAATTCTTTTTCTGATGCGAAACTTATTTTCAACTCATCTAAACGCGCTTTAAAAGCACTGCGACCAGAGTGTTTACCCAAAACCAATTTGTTATGGCTCCAACCTACATCTTCTGCACGCATAATTTCGTAAGTTTCCCTTGCTTTTAATATACCGTCTTGATGAATGCCCGACTCGTGAGCAAAAGCATTAGCGCCTACAATCGCCTTATTGGGCTGCACAGGGAAACCGGTAATGGTAGACACCAACCGAGAAGCTGGAACGATTTGCGTGGTATCTAAACTCACGTCGCAAGTAAACATGTCTTTTCGTGTGCGTACTGCCATAACTATCTCTTCTAAAGAGGCGTTACCCGCACGTTCACCCAAACCATTAATGGTACATTCTACTTGTCGCGCACCGTTTTGTACCGCAGACAAGGAGTTGGCAACCGCCAAACCTAAATCATTATGGCAATGAACCGAAAATATCGCCTTGTCTGAGTTTGGAATATTTTCAATTAAACGTTTTAATAGTGTTCCAAATTGGTCGGGTAGGTTGTAACCGACCGTATCTGGAATGTTAATAGTATTCGCACCCGCATCAATCACCTTTTCAATAATCTCGCACAAAAACTCAAACCGAGAACGGCCCGCATCTTCTGGTGAAAATTCTATATTGTTGGTGTATTTAGAGGCGTATTTAACGGCATGAATCGCTTGCTCAATTACCTCGTTTGGTTTCATGCGCAACTTATATTGCATGTGAATATCTGACGTGGCAATAAACGTGTGTATCCGCCCCGAATTAGCCGGCTTTATGGCTTCGCCCACCCTGTCTATGTCTTTTTCTAAAGCACGTGCTAAGCCGCATACTGTACTGTCTTTTATGATTTCTGCAACGGCTTTTACCGACTCAAAATCACCCACACTGGCAATAGGAAAACCCGCTTCTATTATGTCCACTTTCATTTTTTCTAAAACGGTGGCAATACGTATTTTTTCATCTTTATTCATCGATGCGCCAGGGCTTTGCTCGCCATCCCTTAAGGTAGTATCAAAAATGAATAATTTGTCTTTATTAGGCATGTTGTTATTTGTCTGGTTTTGTTTCATGTTCTGCTCCGAATAATCGGTATTTATATCAAGTTGTTTTTTTTACGTATTACCTCGTCAGGTTTTCTTAAACTGCAAGCAGAATATTTTTTAGCAGACGCTGTGAAAGCGTATTGGGAATCAAATGATTTGATAACGAAAGGAAACTATAAAATTGAGAGTTCATAGAATCAGAGTAATCTATAAAGGTTTTTTTGCCAAGTTAATTTTTAACTATTTGGTTTCACAGCCACTAGCACACTTGCCGTAAAGCACCATGCTATGATCTTCAATAACAAAATCATTCTCTTTGGCTATTTGGTTTTGCATTTCTTCGATGGTATTATTTAAAAATTCGGTAATTTTACCGCAGTTTAAACAAACCATATGATCATGGTGAGAACCCTGAGCAAGTTCAAATACCGCTTGCCCTGTTTCAAAATGATGACGGGTCACTAAACCTGCGCCTTCAAATTGAGTAAGCACACGATAAACCGTTGCTAAACCAATTTCTGAACCTTCCTCTAAAAGTAACTTATACACATCTTCTGCCGACAAATGACGCTTATTTCCATTTTCTAATACTTCTAAAATTTTTACTCGTGGATGAGTAATTTTTAAACCTGCTTTTTTTATATCTTTAGATTCCATGATTTTAGCCTTTTAAGTACAATGAGAGAATTATACGACGTTGAGTTACAAAAAGTGAACAGTAAATTAATCTTAATTTCATTGCTATTTTTAGCCTTGCTTAATTCTTGCGCAAGCTGGCTACCGGATGCTGCAAAAATAGACATACCACAAGGCAATAAATTAGAACAAAAACAAATTGACCAATTAAAAATAGGTTTAACCAAAGAGCAAGTGCTTTTTTTATTAGGGGCTTCTCTCATTTCACCTAATAAAAAAAATGATCATTGGCAATATTTATACTACATCACCAAATCGGGTGAAACACCGTTAGATATAAAAGTGCTAGATATTAATTTTCAACAAAATAAAATCACCTCTTTTGAAGAAAGTAAACGTTAAAGGTTTTATTTAGCCGTCGCTAAAGCCGTTATTTTTTTTAAAATTTTACTCATTTTAGTGATGATTTTATTTTTATTGTCCACACTGTGTCGGTTAGATAAGTAAACAGGGTTGTTATAACTTAACCAAACCACGCCATTTTTATCTTGCCAAGCTAATGCTTTTAGTGGCAAATCTAAACCCATTAACTGCTTACTTTGCATAAGTGGCGTACCCAGTTTTGGGTTACCAAAAATTAATAGTTCGGTATCTCGTAACGTTGCATTAATATTTTTTGCACCTTTAGCATGGTTTATGCGGGCAAAAATGGTGACTCCTTTTTTAAGTAATATTTTCTCAAGCTTATCTATCGTTTGGCTAACTGAATGTTCACTTTTTAGGCTGATTACGCCTGTTTCATTTGCGTTACTAATATTAATGGTTAATAACAAAATGGATGCCACTATAAATTTATTCATACTTTTACCTTTTTTAAATCGCCGCCACCTTTGCCCATCTTTTTACCGGCAGCTGCGCGTTGTCGTCTTACTTCTTTGGGGTCTGCAATTAATGGGCGATATATTTCTACTCGATCGCCGTGTTTAAGTATTGCCTCTCGTTTTATCACTTTGCCAAATATACCTAAGTCACAGGTTTCTGCATTTATTTCTTGATACTCGTCTATAACGCCCGATGTCTTAACAGCCTCAATAGCGGTTGTGCCTTTGGCCACCTCTAGCGGTATAATAATTTGGCTTTTTCGCAAGGCATAGGCCACTTCTATCTGAATCATATTAGTTGTCTTCGTTTAATTCGTGGGAGCGTTTTACAAACGAATCTACCATTTTATTGGCAATAGGTGTAAATACACCGCCTAATAAAGTAGAGGTTATGCCATTGTTAAACTCCCAGTTTAAAATCAATTCAATTTTACATCCGTCTACCACGCCTTTTTTTAACGAATGAAACAACCATTCACCCGATAATTTTTTAAAAGGGCCGTCTTGCAATTCCATTTTAATACTTTGGTTTTTACGTAAAATATTACAGGTGGTAAAACTTTGTTTAAATGCAGCCTTATTAATGTCTACCTGCGCCACCATTTTACTTTCGCTTTGGCTAATAATACAAGAGCCACCACACCACGGTAAAAAGTCCGAATAGCTATCTACGTCATTAACCAAGTTGTACATTACCATAGCACTATAAGGCACTAAGGCTGTTTTGTGTATGCTGGCCATTAAATGATTTTAAGTGATTTTAAAAAAATCACTACCACTGCAATTGGTGCTACATATTTAATGGTAATCATCCACATAGAATAAGCCAACTCAGGTATGCCTAGTTCTGCTTTAGAGCTTTCTGTTTTAATTACCCAACCGGCAAACAGTGCAATAAACAAGCCACCAAGTGGCAGCATAATATTAGAGGTTAAATAATCGAGAACATCAAAAAACGTTGCATTTTGATAAAAATCTATAGGGCCGATGCTTAATGACCATTTAACGTCTGACCAAATATTAAATGAAAAAACAGAACCCAAGCCCAACACCCAAATACCCACACCGCTATAAATTGCCGCTTTAAAGCGAGTAAAGTTTTTATTTTTTACCAAATAAGCAATCAGCGGTTCTATTAACGACACCGCAGATGTCCACGCGGCAAAAACCAATAAAACAAAAAACATGGTGGCAAACACACTGCCATAAGGCATTGCACCAAAAGCGATGGGTAAAGAATTAAAAATTAACCCAGGGCCTGACGACGGTTCTAGCCCATTAGCAAATACAATAGGGAAAATAGCCATGCCAGCTAGTAGCGCAACCAGCGTATCAAAAAGAGCAATCAAGATAGACGTTTTAGCAATGGAAATATTTTTTGGCAAATACGCTCCGTAAACCATAATGGCACCCATGCCTAAGCTTAATGTAAAAAAGGCATGCCCCATCGCTTCTAAAATAGATTCTTTTCTAATTGCAGAAAAGTCGGGAACAAACAAAAAAGACAACCCACGGCTAAAGTCGCCCACTTGCATGGCATAAAACACCAAAATAAGCAGTAAAACAAAAAGTGCTGGCAGTAAAAACTTTACCATTTTTTCTATGCCACCTGTTACGCCTTTAGCCACCACGGTAATGGTCATAATCATAAAAAGCGTGTGCCATGCAATGAGCTTTTCTGGCGATGAAATTAAATCGGTAAATATCAAGCCCACAGCTGCAGCATCTGCGCTTACAAACATACCCGATACACTTCTAAAAACATAAGCCATTGCCCAACCGGCTATAACACTGTAGTAAGAAAGTATTAATGCCCCTGCAATAACGCCCATCCATCCTAACCACTTCCAATGTTGCGTGACATTTTCTTTTTTAGCTATACTGGTTATTGCATGAATGGGGTTATGGCGACCTTTTCTACCAATCATAATTTCGGCCATCATGATAGGAATACCAATTAAAGCCACACAAACCAAATAGATAAGTACAAAAGCACCGCCGCCATTTTCACCCGTAATGTACGGAAACTTCCAAATATTACCTAAACCAACGGCAGAACCTGTCGCAACTAAAATAAAAGCTAAGCGCCCAGACCATCGAACAGAAGGATTACCGGCTTCAGACATAACAATCTCTTTTGTAAAAAAATATTTAGAATATTTTATAATAATGGGAATGTATAATCTATGCCTCTATAACTTTACGATGTAACTTTTAAGTTTATAACGCCATGGGCAAAAAGAAAAAAGCCAAACTACCAAGTAATATCATTGCCTCTAACAGACGAGCAAAACACGACTATTTTATTGAAGACACAATAGAGGCAGGGATGGTGCTAGAAGGTTGGGAGGTAAAAAGCCTGCGGGCGGGCAAAGGCAGTTTAAATGAAAGTTACATTATTGTTCACCAAGGTGAAGTGTATTTACACGGCTGCCATATTAGCGCACTGCTATCTGCCTCTACCCACATTAGCCCCATATCGTTGCGTAATAAAAAATTATTAATGCACAAAAAAGAAATTAATAAACTAATAGGTTATGTAGACAGAAAAGGTTTTACCTTAGTTGCCGTAAAACTTTATTGGAAAAACGGCCGAGCAAAATGTTTAGTTGGCTTAGGCAAAGGTAAAAAAGAATACGACAAACGTGCAACCCTTAAAGAGCGAGACTGGCAACGCAGTAAAGCAAGAGTTTTAAGACACGATTAACACCCTAAAAACGAGGGTTTTAATAAAACTATGTAGCTAAACTTTAAATCTTATATTTAGTTATGTTTTCAAACTCAATAATAAACCTATTTAATGCGAGCTTCCAATTTTGTATTGGCACTGTCCATTTTTTGATGCTTGCTGAAGGGCTAAATAAATAACTTTTTTAGCCGAGTCATCAGTTGGAAAGACCTTTCTTTTTTCGTCGTTTTGGTTTAATGATTCAATGGCATTAATCGTATAAATCGATTTTTTAATGCTTGAGGGGGTAATTAAACACCGTATTTAAGTTGTGCTATATTCGAGTATTGATAGGTTCAATTCATTTTTCTTCAAAGTAGCCAGTATTTGGCTGTTGCTAGATCGTGATTGTTTCATAGAAAATTTTCTCACTTAGTTTATAAGAATTTTCTACTTAAAACTTCAATTAATTTTAGGGAGGATTACACACAGATTTTAGGACAGTTTCTAAAAATCATTTTTTTCTAACTCCAAATACAGCTTATCAATTTCTAAAGGACGTGAATAGTAATACCCCTGAATAATCACATCACCATGCTGATTTAAAAAGTCCAACTGCTCTTTGCTTTCTACCCCTTCTGCGACTACGCTTAAGTTTAAAAGTGTTGCCATGCTTATTATCATTTCTACCATGGCTGCATCACGAGAATCTTTACCTATATTGCTAACAAAAGAACGATCAATTTTTAATTGTTTAATGGGTAGACGTGTTAAATATTGTAATGATGAATAGCCTGTTCCAAAATCATCCAATGAAAATTGAACACCATGTTCAATTAACTGCAACATTTTATCCTTAGCCATAGCTAAATTATCTAAAAGTAAGGTTTCTGTTACTTCAACTTTTAGCATATTTTTTAATTTAGGATAGGCATTAAGTTGAGAAACAAAATTACCAACAAAACCTTTTGCAAGAAATTGTTTGGTACTGATATTAATGGACATTACAAATGACTCGTCAATCAGGTTTTTATCTAAACAAGTTTGTAAATTAAACAATGCATTAGCGATAACCCATTGACCCATTTCTATAATTAACCCGGTTTCTTCTGCTACCGATATAAAATCTATTGGGTACAATAATCCCTTTTTAGGGTGTTGCCACCTAATTAATGCTTCTGCGCCTATAATAACGCCGTCTTTAGAATACTGCGGTTGATAATGTAAAACTAATTGTTTTTGTTTTACGGCTTCCCTTAAATCATTTTCTATATATAACCTAAGTACGGATTTTTCTTGTATTGCTTCGTCATAATAAACAAATTGGTTACGACCTAAACCTTTGGCATGGTACATCGCACCATCCGCATGTTTTAATAACTCATTTACGCCTTCGTAATTATTCGACGAGAATAATTTTAAGCCAATACTTGGTGTAATATACAATTCGTGACTGTCAACAATAAACTTTTTAGCCATTATTTTAAGTAATTTATTGCAGAACTGATCGGTTTTTTTTATCACTTCTGCTTCGTTTTCACCTAAATTTTGCAAAACAATAACAAATTCATCACCACCTAAACGTGAGAATAAATCTCCCGTTCTTATTAGTGGTGTAATACGTCGGACAACCTGTTGTAGAAGTTTGTCACCTATGTCGTGACCTAATGAGTCATTAACGTACTTAAAGTGATCCAAGTCTAAAAAAGCAACTACGCCGATAGGGTGTTGACGTTTTTCTGTCGAAGGAACTTTAGACAAATATTTTGTTAAAAATTGTCTATTAGGTAAATTAGTTAGCGAATCATAAAAAGCTTGGTATTCAATTTTTTGTTCATCTTTCCTTTTACTTGTAACGTCCCTTGCATTAAAAACAATAGCATCTACCGAGTTTTTTTCGATGATAGAAGTAACCACTCCTTCTAAAACAATATAATGCCCATCATTATGTTTTATCCTTATATCTGGCAATATTAATTCCTCATTTGGGTGCATTAATAAATAACCAAATTTACCTTTTAGTAGAGCTAAGTCTTCTTCATGCATCAACTCTTTACTTATTAGCATGCCTACCATATAGTCATTTTTATAATCTAAACATTTCCCTACTGATGGTGATATATAAGTGATTTGTCTGTTTTTATTAAAGACCACTACTAGGTCTCTGCCATTTTCAATAATGGCTTTAAATTTTCTGACTTCTTTTTTAAACGCTGTTTCTACCTTTATTATTTCTGTCACGTTTTCTAACGATAAAACTAATCCATTTATGCCTTTAACATGCTTTAAGTTACTTAGCGAACCTTTAACCCAATACCACTTTTTATTTTTTGCTAACGCTCTAAATGGGGCGATTTCTACTATATTGTTTTCTTTTTGTAAACAAACAGAAAAACAGTTTAAAACGCTTTCGACATCTTTTTTATGTATCAACGCTGACATATCCATTTTAAGAATTTCTTCTTTTGTATAGCCCGATAGTTTTTCAGATGATGGGCTGACATAGGTAATGCCATTTTTTGTAGTGACAATAACAATGTCATTAGTCGTTTCAACTATCGCTTTAAACCTAGCTTCAGACTGATCAACCAACAACTTCAACGTTAACATTTCAGATATATCTTTAAATTGAGCAATGACTTTATCAACATTGTTGTTATGGTCATAAATGGTGGTAACCGTTTCTAACATTGATAACTGTGTACCGTTTGCACACACATTTAGCGTGACACCAGACCATTGCCCAGATTTGTTTAAACCACTATTAATCTCTTTAAAAACATCAACAGCCTTTTCTTTATCACTCTTAAATACGCCTATATTTTTGCCTATTAATTCTTCTTCGCTATAACCAAGTACATTTACAAATGATGGGTTAACAGTAATGATTTTACCGTGTTTATTGCCTATAACAACCGGGTCCGATGTATTAAATAACATTGCTGCGAGTGTTAATTCTTGCTCTTTTATTTTTTTATCTTCGATATTTCTAGTTAGCCATAAAACGGAGTTTACATAATCTTTACTTGAAGACATTGGCACAACACGCCCCTCATACCAACACATTCCTTCAGTAATTATGTCTGTTTGATATTCTATAATCTGGGCTTCATTAGTGACTAAGACTTGATTTATTACTCTTAAAAACAATTTTGATAAATCTTTATCAAATATGTCTGTTATATTTATTCCAATTATTTCATTTACTTGTTCCTTAGAAAATTGCCCCCCTTCTAAAACATCTAAATAAACACCATCTTTATCAATTACAGATGTCATATCAGGCAATGCCAACGCTATAGACTCTAGAAGAGTTGTTTTATTTTGCAATTGTTGTTGAAAATAGATTTTGTCATCTAATTCGTGAATTAAAAGTAAAAAATAGTTGTTATTGTCCTCTTGGAAAAAAGAAAAGTGTACCTCTAACTGTACTTTGTACTTATTTTTTAAAATATGCTGACAAGTAAAATACTTTATATTATTTTCATTTAATTCATTTATATCAAATTTATTCTTAGATTTACTTTTAGAAGATAAGTCTTGAAATTTTTTATTTTTTAATTCAGTTTCATCAAATCCATAAAACTCAACGGCTGCCTTGTTCACTTCATAAATTTTAGAGCTATCGGCACAAATAACCAGGGTAATAACACTCGATTCAAAATAGTAATTTTGATAATGTTTTCTTAATTTAATTTCGCTATCTAGTTTCAAAAAAACCTGTTTATTGATTACAAAATAAATAACACTTAATAAAAACAATATTAAAAACACTATCTTTTTAGCATTATTATCAATTTTTGTTATTGCTGCATTTAACACATCATTATTTGTTTTCACAAACAAAGTCCAATTAGTACCCTCTACTGCTACAAACACCACCGATGTGTTTAAATCTTCAGCTGTAATAAAGCGTTTATACACAGGATTAGAACTGCGTGTATTAACATCAAAGTCAACTAAAAAAGGTCTTTGTTTATTCATCAATAACGCTTCTTGTTCTTTTTGATCGATATGTTTAAGCAATGACGAGATTTTTTCGGGGAGAAAACTAACAAATAAAAGGCCCTCTATGCCTATGTTTTCAAGGTTAGCCATGTAATCTACATGATAAGCAAAAGGGTTACGATGGAATGACACATTGTCTTTACCGCTTTCAGAATACAATTTAATATCGGCTAAGCAAGCCTCACCAATTAAACCTTCAAAATTTTCTAAAAGGGGTTCACCATTTTCATTTACGAGGGTAAAGGTAAAAAAATCGCCAACAAATATTTGCAATTTATCAGAAACTTTTTCTATAAAAACCTCATTTTCTGGGTCTTCAAATAACGCTTTAATTAAGTCACTATTAGAGGTTGCAAACAGTTTTAAAACACGTTTAATTTCTTCATTTTGTGTTTCTACGTTTGCTTTTATCTTATTTGCAGTAAATTCATTAGCGGCAAGATAGCTATCGTATACTTTATCACTATTGTGTTTTACGTATGCAACATAGCTAAAATATGCCACGGTATAGGTCGCAAACAATGCTAGAAAAAGCCATTTATACTTAAATAGTTTTCTTAAAATTTTCATAATTTTAAAACACTTAGTATTTTTTTAGGTTCTGTTGGGAGCTGAAACTCTGCATAAATGACAAAAAGTTTTTTTAATTTTAATAAAAACTTATATTCTTCTTTTTGATAAAAAGTGATTACTTTTGAATTGGGTGCGTAACGGCGTAGCGCATGCAGCATCACGTCTAAATTACTTAAATTGATACCAGCATAATTATTACCAAACCCATAAAAAAATTCGCAAACTATGTAGGCAGGCGGTGATTTTTTTAGTGCAACCATCGCTTTTCGCATAGAGTTAACAATGTTTACTTCAAATCCTAAATCTTGGTAATTTTTTACAAAGTTAGGATGTGTGGGTGATTCTAATATTAATAAAATTAAAGGTTTTGTCACGTTGCTCAATAAAAAAAATTGTTGTTCAACATAATAACCTTTTTTAGACAAAAAAAACCGCTAAAAAGCGGCCTTTTAAAACTTTTAATGTTTTACTTTATGACGCTAGTCTTGCTTTAACCGCATCAATTACCGCGTCACTAGAAGTCGCATTAACCGTTAGCAACATACCGGCTTCTTTATAAAAACCCGTTAATGGTGCTGTTTTTTCGTTATAAACGTCTAAACGGTTGCTAATAGCTTCTGTGGTTTCATCATCACGTTGTACAACATCGCCATCACATACATCACATTTTCCGTCTACCTTAGTAGGGTTAGACTTGATGTTGTAAATTGCGCCACAACCAGTACAAGTACGACGCGTCGTTAAACGGTCTAAAATCACATCACGAGCAACGTCAATTTCTACAACAAAATCTAACTCATCACCTATGTTGGCTAATAACGTTTTTAGTGCTTCTGCTTGTGGAATAGTGCGAGGGAAACCGTCTAATAAGTAACCACTTTTACAGTCATCTTCTTGTAAACGAGATTCCATAATGTCCATAATTAACTGATCTGGAACTAAGTCACCCGCTTTCATAAAGGCTTCGGCTTCTTTACCTAGGTCACTACCTGCAGCTACCGCACCACGTAATATGTCACCGGTAGAAATTTGTACAGAACCATCTAATTTAGTTAATAGTTTTGCTACTGTGCCTTTACCTGCGCCGGGTGCGCCTAATAGTATAAGTTTCATGTTTGTTCCTCAAAATTGATGGCTAAAATGCAAGCGCGCATTATCCTTTGTTATTACCTTTAAAACAACCTGTTTTCTTTACATGGATAAACGCAGATGAACGCGGATAAAAGCTATTGTTTTCTGACAAATCGCTTAAATGTTAGTTTCGCGGTAGCAAAATTTATTAATAATCCAACTTGTATTCCAGTTGCATTTAAATAATTAATAACTTGAGATTCGTGAATAGACTCTAAACCCTTTACTGCTTTAACTTCTATTAGTACTTTTTTATTTACAATTAAGTCAGCTCTAAAGCAGCCAACATTCTTATTTCTAAAGGTAATAGAAATGTTTTTTTGAATTTCAACAGTTAAACCTTTATCTATCAAGGCGATAACTAAAGCCTTTTCATAAACAGACTCTAAAAACCCACATCCAAGTTCATTACTTACTTCAAAAGCACAACCTATTATTTTTTATGAAAGTTCTCCGTACAGTAATTCTTTACTCATACCTAACCAAACACATTCGTTTTTATCCGCGTTAATCTGTGTTTATCCATGTAAATTAAAGCCCTTGTTGTTCTCGCGTTGCTAAAAACTCTACCTTTGGCCAGCGTTCTTGTGCCATTTGTAGGTTAACGCGGGTGGGTGCTAAATAAACCCATTCACCGGCATGGTCTACCGATATATTGGCTTCGTTTTTACGGACAAAGTCTTCCATCATTTTGTCATCATCACATTTTACCCAGCGTGCTGTTTGTACTGATATGGGCTCAAATACACAATCCACTCTATATTCATCTTTTAGGCGTTGTAACACTACATCAAACTGCAATACACCTATTGCACCTAATATTTGGTCATTATTCTTTTTAGGTTTAAATAATTGGGTTGCGCCCTCTTCACACAATTGTTGCAAGCCTTTTTGTAGGGCTTTCATTTTTAAGGGGTCTTTTAATTGCGCGCGTCTAAACAGTTCTGGGGCGAAATTGGGTATGCCCGTAAAGTACATCATTTCGCCACTGGTAAAGGTATCTCCAATACGTATAGAGCCGTGATTATGCAAACCTATAATGTCGCCCGCGTAGGCTTCTTCTACATGCCCACGGTCGTCAGACATAAAGGTGAGTGCGTCTGCCAGTTTAATGTCTTTCCCTAGCCTTACGTGTTTTACTTTCATGCCTTTTTGGAACACACCCGAACATACCCTAAAAAAGGCCACTCTATCACGGTGGGCAGGATCCATATTGGCTTGTATTTTAAACACAAAACCGGTGAATTTATCCTCCAAGGGGTCGACGCTACGGGTGTTTGTTTGACGCTTTAATGGTGCGGGTGCAATCTTTACAAATTCGGTTAGCAACTCTTCTATACCAAAATTATTAACTGCTGAGCCAAAAAATACTGGCGTTAATTCACCCGCTAAGTATTCATCTAAATCAAACGTATTACTAGCACCTTGCACTAATTCAATTTCTTCACGAAGCTCTTCTGCCATATCACCAAGCACTGCATCTAACCTTGGGTTATTTAAACCTTGGATAATTTCACCGCGATGGATTTTACCGTCATTGGTTGGGTTGAAAATATGAACTGAGTCATTCCATAAATGGTAAACACCTTTTAAACGTTGACCCATTCCTATCGGCCATGTAACTGGCGTACAACGTATTTTTAACACCTTTTCAACTTCATCCATTAAGTCGATTGGGTCACGTCCTTCTCTGTCTAATTTATTAATAAACGTCATTACAGGCGTATTACGCAAACGACACACATCCATTAATTTTTCTGTGCGTAGCTCTACACCTTTTGCCACGTCTATTACCATTAGCGCCGAATCTACTGCCGTTAGGGTACGGTAAGTATCTTCAGAAAAGTCTTCGTGCCCGGGTGTATCTAATAAGTTGACCATGCAGTCATTAAAGGGGAATTGCATCACCGATGAGGTGATGGATATGCCACGTTCTTGCTCCATTTTCATCCAGTCTGATGTCGCATGTCGGCTGGCTTTACGGCCTTTTACTGTACCGGCCATTTGGATTGCACCACCAAATAACAATAGCTTTTCTGTTACGGTGGTTTTACCCGCATCGGGGTGCGATATAATGGCAAAGGTTCGGCGTTTAGCCACTTCTTGTTCGATGATACTCATGATTGTTTACATGGCATTTAAAAAAGTCAGATTGTACAGCAACCCCTATTGGCTCACAAACTAAAGGACTAATGAAGTTTCGATTCCCATGTAATATAATTCGGCAACGAAAACATAAAAGAAACCACATGGAAAACCACTACAAAGCTATTTTACAAGCCGTTGGCGAAGATGTTAATAGAGAAGGACTTTTAGACACCCCAAAACGTGCAGCCAAAGCAATGGCGTTTATTACCCAAGGTTATACGCAAAATTTAGAAAGCGTGGTCAATGGCGCAATTTTCGAGTCTGAATCTGACGAGATGGTGATTGTTAAAGATATTGAAATGTACTCTATGTGTGAACACCACATGTTGCCTTTTATTGGTAAATGTCATGTGGCTTACTTACCTAAAGGTAAAGTGATTGGTTTGTCTAAAATTGCGCGTATTGTCGACATGTTTGCCCGTCGTTTACAAATTCAAGAAAACTTAACCAAACAAATTGCCGACACCATTTTAGAGGTGACGGGCAGTTCTGGCGTGGGGGTAATTATAGAGGCCAAACATTTGTGTATGATGATGCGCGGTGTTGAAAAACAAAATTCTATGATGAAAACGTCGGCCATGATTGGCAGTTTTAGAGACGATATTAATACCAGAAACGAGTTTTTAAGTTTAGTACGCTAGCAACTAAACCCTATTTACAGCAACCACATTAGGCAAACCTTGTAATTTATTCATTACCTTTGTAAGTTGTTGTAGGTGTTTTACCTCTAGGCTTACATTAATAATTGCCTTATGGTTTTCTTTATCACTTTTAGAGTGTATGCCAGACACATCAACGTCTAAATCACCCAGCATTACCGTAATGTCTTTTAACAACCCTGTTCTGTCCCACGCTACAATAATAATATTCACGGTGTAATTTTCTAAAGAGTCGTCTTGCCAATCTACCGCTATTAGCCTTTTTTGCTCGTCTTCGTTTAAGTTTTGTATATTAATGCAATTTTTACGATGGATAGATACGCCTTTGCCTTGGGTAATAAAACCCAAAATATCATCGTAAGGTACGGGGTTACAACATTGTGGAAAGTGGATTAATAAATTATCTACCCCGCTTACTGATACTTGGCTAGAACCGGTTTTTTTAGTGCTTTGCTTGGGCGTAAAAACAGTTTCTTGGTTTTCTCTGTTCCACGCTTCACCAATTTGATGATGGTTTATTTTGCCTTTACCAATATCTAAATATAACGTTTCTATATTGTCGCAACGAAACTTGTCTATAAAAAACGCACTTTCGGATAAATTTATATGGTTTTTGCTTAGCTCTTTTTCAAAAATTTGTTTGCCATCTTCACTATGTTTGTCTTTATCTAGGGCGTTAAACCAGTTTCTTATTTTGGTACGAACACGTGACGAGTATACATATCCTGCCACTTTCGACATCCAATCTCTACTGGGCTGGGGTAATTTACGCGTTAATATTTCTACTTGGTCGCCATTTTTTAGCTCTGTTGTTAGCGCCACTATTTTGCCATTAATTAACGCGCCACGGCACTTATGACCTAAATTGGTATGCACTTTGTAGGCAAAGTCTAAAGGTGTAGAACCTTTTGGCAGTTCTTGCACTTCGCCTTCGGGCGTAAATACAAACACGCGGTTTTCAAACAGGTCTTGATTAAAATTTTCTAATAAATGCTCATCGTTGTCGTTTTTGTCTAATAAATGCCGTAAGGCGTTAATGCTTTGTTCTAAATTTGCGTCTTGTTTGCCGCCTTCTTTATACTTCCAATGGGCGGCATAACCCAGTTCTGCATGTTCGTGCATGTCGTGGGTGCGTATTTGTATTTCTACCGCTTTGCCTTGTGGGCCAATAATAGCGGTATGTAAAGATGAGTAACCGTTAGGTTTGGGGTGCGATATATAATCGTCAAACTCTTGCGTTATGGGTTGCCAATGTTGATGCACTAAACCCAAAACTAAATAACATTCGGGCAAGGTATTAACCAAAACACGTACCGCTCTTACATCGTAAAGGCTGGTAATGTCTAACTTTTTATTTTGCATTTTTTTCCAAATGCTATAAATATGTTTGGGTCGCCCTGCTATTTTTGCCGTTATTTTTTCTTGCTTTAAATATTCGTCTACATTTTTTACAAAATCGTTTAAGTAGTTTTCGCGGTCTGTGCGTTTTTCTTCTAACGATTTTGCAATGTATTTGTACGCTTGTGGGTTTAAGTTTCTAAAGGCCAAATCTTCCATTTGCCATTTAAAATGTGCAATACCTAGGCGGTTTGCTAAAGGCGTGTAAATATCTAAGGTTTCTTGGGCTATGCATTTGCGTACTTCATAAGTGTCTAACGCTAAGTAGTTTAAGCGTTTTAAGCGGTAGGCTAATTTTATTAATACCGCCCTTACGTCTTCTACTATCGACAATATCATGCGCCTAACAGATTCTGCCTGTTGGGGGTTTACGGCTTCTAAATTGGTTTCGTCTGTGCAACCTTTAAAATTGTTTAACCACCTTACACTTATTACCAAGGCGGCAATTTTGTTATTAAAGGTGGTTTTTAATTGGTCTTCTGACCAGTTTTGTTCTAATAATGGGCTACTTATTAGTGCGGCAATTAAGGTGGTGTTATCTACCCTTATAGATTGTAAAGCTAGGGCAATATCAATACTGTTTGGACGTTTTTTATTGCCGTCTTTTACTTTTAACGCTTCTGCTATCGCTACATTAAACCATTCTTTTTCTTGCTCATTTGTTTCAGTTGTATAAAACTCATTACATAAGTTTTTTAAGGTAAAGGGAATATTCATATTAAGATTTTAAAGACTGTATTGGCAATACGTTAAGCACTTTTTTATTGGCTAGCCAACCGCTTAGCATGACTAATATGATAGCTGGTGGTATGTACAAGTTTAATACCGATAGGTTAAAAACACTTGGCAAGCCAAATACATTAATAGCCAAGTAGTTACTAATAAACAAAGCAAATAAACACGCGGGCAATACGGCAAAAACGGCTATTAATGCGTATTCTGCCAGTATGCTTTGGCTAATTTGTTTACGGCTTGCACCCATTACTTTTTGCAAGGCTATTTCTTTTGTGCGCTCCCCTTTTGTGGCGTTAGCGGCGGCCAATAATACTAATAAGGCGCTGGCTAAGGTAAACATAAATACAAACTCTAACGCTTGCGATACTTTGTTAATTATCGACTGTATTTGTGCCATTATAGCTTTAATGTCTAACGCGGTAATGTGCGAGTATTGCGTAATTAAATCATTAAGCATGCCTTGCTGATGGTCTTGTAAATGAAAACTGCTGACCCACGTTTGTGGAAAATTTTCTAACCAGCCGTTGTTACCCATTACAAAAAAGTTGACATCTAAACTTTGCCATTTAAGTGTACGAATATTCGTAACCTTTGCAGAAACCGTTTGTCCTGCAATATCAAAGCTAACGGTGTCGTGTAGTTTTATTTTTAATCTTTCTGCAATAGCTTTCTCAAAAGACAGCTGTGGGGCCGACCCCTTGCTCCACCAATCGCCTTCTACTATGCTATTGGCTTTGGGTAAAGTGTCGCTAAACGACATATTAAACTCGCGGTTAATAATTCTTTTAGCTTGCGCGCTTTCGTAACTGTCTTGGGTAATTTCACGATCATTTATTTTTATTAAGCGCGCTCTAATTAAGGGTACAAATCTGGCATCAATATCGTTGTCTTTTAATGTTTGTTGTATCGCTTTTATATCGTCCTCTTGCACGTTGACTAAAAACATATTGGCGGTACTACTGCTCATGCTAGATTGCCATATAGATAAAATATCACCACGCAGTAACCCTAATAAAACCACCACTAACACACCAATAGATAAGGCGGTAATTTGTAAGGCATTTTTATGTTTGCGTTTTACAAATAATATTAAGCCCATTTGTACGCCAACAAAGTTTGGCTGTTTTAACCAAGGGGTTTTATTTAACAACCAGGTGGTTAGTAATACAAGGCTATAAACAACGCCCATTGCTAGTAGTACAAAAACAAATAAATAACTGGCAAGCAGTTTGTCTTGGCTGTTCCACATTAATATTAAAAACAATGCGCTGGTTGATGCTAATAGTACATTCCAACCAGAAAAACTAAGCGGGCTGGCTTGGTTTTGTAATACCGCAACCACAGGTACTTTTTTTAATGCCAATAATGTAGGCAAGGTAAAACCCAATACCATAACCAAGGCAGTTAAAAACCCAGATGCGATGGGTTTTAATAGTGCATTGCCTTGTAAGCCTATTAAGTCGCCCATTAGATGAAGAATGTATAAACTGCCACCATAACCTATGGCAGAACCTATTAGCGTTGCGATTACGGTTATTTTGGTTAGCAGGGTAATTTCTTGCAGCAATACATTGTTCATGGTTGCGCCCATGCTGCGCATAATTACGCTATTTTTAACTTGTTTTTGTGCGTATTGCTGTACCGACATGACCATTGCCGCACCCGCTAAAATAATACTAACTAAGGCGGCCAGTTGTAAAAAATCGGCAGCTTTATCTAATGTTTGTTTGAGTTGTGGTCGTGCATCTTTAACCGATTCTAAACGGCATTTTGTACACAAGGGGTCGACGATTTGAGGCATTTTTTGCAGTTGTTTTTTGTCTCCCGCTAACAGCAAACGGTAATGAACACGGCTACCTTTAGATATTAATTTAGTCTCTGCAAGGTCGTTGTAGTTAATCATTACCTTGGGTGCAAATTGAAATACATTGCCTACTTTGTCTGGCTCTTTGTCTATATAAGCTGCTACCACAAATGTTTTATAACCAAGCGACACTTCATCATTAATAGCCAGCTGTAACTTTTTTGCAATGCGTTTAGACAAATACACCGTGCCTGTTTTAGGGGTGTTTTCGTTGCCCACAGGGATGTGGGTATGTCCGGTCGCAGGAGCGGAGAGGACACTGACCCCTTGCCCTTTATTAGCACCGTTGGGTATTAATAATTGGGTGGTAGAAAACTCACCACGCAAAGGATAGTTTTCACTCACCGCTTTTAAACCCACCAGTTCCATATCACCTTCTTGGTTCATCAACATGGTTGGCATTTCTACAATATTGGCGGTACGTAAGCCTAAATTTTTGGCTTCATTTTCTATTGCGGGGTTAATTGCTCCATTGGCGTTAATGCGCATGTCGGCGGCTAATAAGTCGGCGGCAGAGTCTTCAAAACCTGCTTCTATTTTTGCGGTAAAAAAACCGACCGAGGTAATGGCGGCGATAGAAATAACTAAAGACAAAAATAGCAGCTTTAAGTCATTACTTAATTTTAAAAAATTAAACATGTACTAACCCGTTTTCTACTTTATAAACAACATTGCACTGCTTCGCCAAACCACTGTCGTGTGTCACTAAAATTAAGGTTGTGTTTTTGTTTTTTTGCATACTAAACAGTAAATCAATTATCGACTGACTGGTTTTTTCATCTAAATTACCTGTTGGTTCATCGGCAAATAATATTTTTGGCTCTATAACAAATGCTCTTGCAAGTGCCACGCGCTGTTGTTCACCGCCCGATAATTGCGCGGGTAAATGGTGCACCCTATCTGCCAAGCCTACTTGTTGTAAATAGTGTTTTGCACGTGTTTTCATTTGTTCTTTTGTTAAATGCATTTGTTGGTTTTTAACCGCTATTTGCAGCGGTACTAATACATTTTGCAAGGCTGTAAAGTCTTTCATTAATTGGAACGACTGAAAAACAAAACCAATTTTTCCGCAACGTAAATTGGCACGTTGGTCTTCGTTCATATTGCTTATATCTTGCCCTAAAATTTCTATCGTGCCGGTGTTGGGCGTATCTAAAGCCGCCAACATACTAAGCAAGGTAGACTTACCTGCACCCGATGCACCAACCAGCGCGACAGATTGACCCGCTAAAATACGTAAATTTACGTCTTTTAGTATCGGCAAGGTTTGATTAAGGGTACGATAGGTTTTACTAATATTATGGGTAACAATATGAACGTTTTCGGCCTGATTAGACATTTTATTTTGTTGTCTGCATTAATAATGATACCTGTTCAATATGGGCATACTGCCAACAAACAAGCAAAAACTTTATTAATCATTGGCGATTCGTTATCTGCAGGTTATGGCATTAATGTAAACAACGGTTGGGTTAATTTATTACGCCAACGTTTAAAAAATAATGGCTACAATATAAACGTCATTAACGCCAGTATAAGTGGCGATACTAGCCAAAGTGCAAAAACAAGACTGGCTGATAACTTAGCGGTAACCCATGTAGATTATTTAATTATAGAAATTGGTGGTAATGACGGTTTAAGAGGCTTTGTGCTAAAAGCTTTTAAAAAAAACATGCAAACTATGATTGATTTAGCAATTAAAAAAGACATTAAAGTCTTGCTACTGGGGATGAAAATACCGCCCAATTACGGCCCATTTTATAGCCAAGCATTTGAACGTGTATACCTGCAACTTAGTGATGAAAACTCGGTTAGCCTTGTGCCTTTTTTTCTAAGTGGTGTTGCCGAAGACCAATCTAAAATGCAACATGACGGGTTACACCCTAAAGAAGCCTCTCAAATACTAATGTTAGATAACACTTGGAATGCAATTAAAACAATGGTTTCAGAGTAAGCCATCAAGGGGTCAATCCCATTCAATACTCATACTTCAACGCGACGGGTAAATACCCACTGGTTATCTTTAGACATTTCTGGCGAATAACCATAACCTGCATAATCAAAATTCTTTAACTCTTCAACATTAGTAATGCGGTTATCTATAACATAACGCGCCATTAGCCCCCTTGCCTTTTTGGCAAAAAAACTGATAATTTTATATTTATCTGTTTTCCAATCTTTAAAAATTGGGGTAATAACCGTGCCGTTAACACTTTTGGGCTTAACCGCTTTAAAATATTCTATAGATGCTAAGTTAACTAACACATCACTATTTAAGCCAGACAAATTTTCATTTATTTTGTCGGTGATTTTTTCACCCCAAAACTGATACAGGTTGTTGCCACGTTCATTTTTTAATTTTGTACCCATTTCTAATCGGTACGGTTGCATTAAATCTAACGGTCTTAATAAACCGTACAAACCCGACAAGATTCGTAAATGGTTTTGTGCAAACTCTAAATCTTCGTCACTCATACTCGGTGCGTCTAAACCCATATACACATCGCCTTTAAATAACATTGCCGCTTGTTTGGCATTGTTTGTATCAAAGGGTAAATTCCAGTCGTTATATCTATCTAAGTTTAAATTAGCTAGCTTAGGGCTTATTTTCATTAACTCCATTAAATCAAACTCGTTTAAGTTTTTTAGCCCATTAATCAGTTCTTGCGAGTCTTCTTCAAAATCATAATGGCTGGCTTTTACTTGCCTATCTAAAGCCGTTTCATCTAAATTTTTAGCAGGGGATATAACCATTAACATTGCTTTTATTCCTATTTTGTGCCGTTTAATGTAACAACAATTTTTCTGTTATGTGAAAACGCTCTGTGTTCGTACAAGTACAAACCTTGCCAAATACCCAAACCTAATTGGCCATTTTTAATCGGCAACGATACATCTATAGAAGTAATAATACTACGAATGTGTGCCGACATATCGTCTGGCCCTTCATCTTTATGTTTAAAAATAGGGTCATCATCAATCACATTTTTTTGTAACCAACTTTCCACATCTAAACGTACATCGGGGTCGGCATTTTCACAAATAATTAACGATGCCGACGTATGTTGCACAAAACATTGGCATAACCCTGTAATAATGCCCGATTGAGATACCAAATGATTCACTTGTGGCGTAATATCAAACGTATTACGAGCTTTCGTATTTATTTGGATAGTTTCTTGAAACCACGTATTATTCATTTATCAATCGCATTTAATTTAACGCTATTTTAATAGCAAGGTTACCAATATGGAAATTTTTTCTAGTTTCGCCATCGCTGTACTGGGTTTGGCTGTAGTTATTATTTATATGGGGGCAAAAATGGTGCCTCAGGGAAATGAATATACCGTAGAACGTTTTGGCCGATACACTAAAACCTTAGTACCCGGTTTTCATATTATTGTGCCAGTTATTGACGTTATTGGTCATAAAATAAACATGATGGAACAGGTAATGGATGTACCCACACAAGAAATTATTACTAAAGACAACGCTATGGTAGCCGTTGACGGCGTTATCTTTTTTCAAATAATCGATGCTGCAAAAGCGTCTTACGAAGTGAACCGTTTAGAGATGGCGATAATGAACTTAACCCAAACCAATATTCGTACCGTTATGGGCTCTATGGATTTGGACGAACTGTTAAGTAAACGAGACGAAATTAATGCCCGATTATTAAACGTGGTCGACGAAGCCACCACCCCTTGGGGCGTAAAAGTTACCCGTATTGAAATTAAGGATATTGCCCCACCAAAAGATTTAGTGGACTCTATGGCACGCCAAATGAAAGCCGAACGTGAAAAAAGAGCCAATATTTTAGAAGCAGAAGGTTTACGCCAAGCAGAAATTTTAAGGGCTGAAGGCCAAAAACAAGCGGTAATTTTAGAAGCAGAAGGCGATAGAGAAGCCGCCTTTAAAGAAGCCGAAGGACGAGAGCGTTTAGCCCAGGCTGAGGCTAAAGCCACACAAATGGTATCTGAAGCAATTGATAAAGGTAACGTACAGGCGATAAACTATTTTGTGGCACAAAAATATGTAGAATCTTTAAAAGACATTGCCTCTGCAGACAATCAAAAAGTCATTTTCTTACCTATGGAAACCACCAGCATTTTAGGCTCTATTGGCGGCATTGCAGAACTTGCCAAAGAAGCCTTTGGTAAAGGAGAAAAATAGTATGGATGAAAGCCTGTTTATACTTAACCATTGGCATTGGTGGATACTGGCCATTTTTTTAATTGGTATAGAAGTATTTGCGCCGACCACTATTTTTATGTGGTTTGGTATTTCGGCTGGGTTAACGGGGCTATTTAGTTTAATTGCACCAGAAACATCGTGGCAAATTCAGTTTATTGTTTTTTCTGTGCTGTCTGTTTTGGCTATTTTAGCCAGCCGTTATTACATAAAAAACAACCCTTCCACTACCGACCAACCTAAATTAAATAAACGTGGCGCGCAATACATTGGTCGTAAGTTTAATTTAGAAAAAGCCATTGTAAATGGTATAGGTAAAATACGTGTAGATGATACTTATTGGCGCGTGGAGTCTGACAACGATGCTGACAAAAAAACTAAAGTAAAAGTTACAGGTGTGGAAGGCGCAAGTTTAAAGGTAGAAATTGTAAGTTAATTTGATACGGGCATCTTGGCCCTCGGTGCTACGCACGTCGCTATCGTTCCCCAGTTTGTTCCATACAAATTAGTATCAAGCGGGCTATTAGAGCATTATCAGATAACGTAACCACCTGCCGCTTGTAAGCCTCGCTAGTTTTGAAAAAGCACCAAAACGAGCAATGCTTAACGCTAATAGTTTGCAACTCCAGTTAATCAG
>CAZPSE010000008.1:0-54666 GCA_964589575.1 uncultured Gammaproteobacteria bacterium
AAAGGAAACTTTTTAAAGGTATAAAAAAACCATGTTTTAAGTGTTGGGTGGCCTATAGGTGGCCTAGCTTAGAATCAATATTTATGGTTTTATCTATTTGAATCTAAAGTATTGATTCTAAGAGGAAAAATGGTGGTCATAGGTGGACTTGAACCACCGACCCCAGCATTATGAATGCTGTGCTCTAACCAACTGAGCTACATGACCATTAAGAGCGCGAATAATATACAAAATTAGGGCGTTTTTCAAGTGACTTGTTAATTTTTTTCGTTTAGCTAAATGTATTGGGTTTAGAGTTTATGTTTGGTTTTTTTGAGTAGCGTTAAGCTTTGCTTATTTACTGTTGTATCGTAAATTAGCAAGGTAGTTGCTACGGGCATCTTGCCCTCTGTGCTACGCACGTCGCTATCGCTTGCCAATTTGTTTTATACAAATTAGTACCAAATGGAACGACTAGACGACTAAACCGGTTGGTTAAAACTTAGCTGTTTAACATCTCTTTTGCGTGTTGAATGCTGTTATCGGTTAAGTCTCCTGCTAACATTCTGGCAATTTCGTTTATGCGTTTTTCGTTGTTTAGTTGTTTTAGTTGGGTGTGTGTTTGGTTGTCTATTATGGTTTTTTTAACCAGTAAATGATTGTGCCCTTGGGCGGCAACCTGTGGCAAGTGGGTAACGCATAGGCTTTGGGTGGTGTTGCCTAATTTGCGTAATAGTTTACCTACTACGTTGGCGGTTTCGCCACCTATGCCTGCGTCTACTTCGTCAAAAATTAGGGTGGCGATTTGGCTGTCTTTATTGGCCACCATTTGCATGGCTAAACTAATACGTGACAGTTCTCCGCCAGAGGCGACTTTTTTTAGCTCTTTTAGTGGTTGGCCGGGGTTGGCGCTGACTAAAAAGGATATTACGTCATTGCCTTTGGCGCTAAACGCTTGCTCTGGCTGATGTTGTACGTCTATTTTAAATTGCCCGCCTATCATAGACAGTTGTTGCATGATTTGACTAATAGATTGGCTAAGTTGTTGTGCGGTTTGTTGCCTTATTTGCGACAGTTTTAGAGCAAGGGGTCGATGAATTGAGGCCTTTTTGGCGACTTCTTTTTTTAGTGTGTCGATGTTTTTGTCTGCGTTTTCTATTAAGTCTATCTTGTCGCTTAGCTCGTTTAGCTTTAAATACAGTTGCTCACTTGGGCAGTGGTGTTTAAAGGCTAGGTTTTCGAAACTGCCAATGCGAGATTCTAAATAAGCCAAACGTTGTGGGTCAATTTCTACTTGGTTGAGGTAACGTTTAATTTCGCTAGACTGGTCTTGTAGTTCTATTAACGCTTGCTCTATAAAGGTGGATGATAACCCCGAATCAACATCGACCGATTCTATAGATTGTATGTCTGCCAAACAACTGGACAGTTGGTTTAGTACCGATGCCTTGCCAATGGTTAAGGACTGGTAAGCCGACTGGGCGTGGCTAATTAATTGTTCTGCGTTAGATTGTTGTATGTGTTCGGCTTCTATTTTTTCTATTTCGCCAAGCTCTGGTGCTAAGCTTTGTAACTCTTGCAGTAAAAATTGATAGCGCTCTAGGTCATCTGTTTGTTGCTGGTGGTTTTGTACGGTATCGTTTAATAGTTTGTTGGCTTTGTTCCAATGTTTATAACTGCTTTTAACTTGTTGCAGTAAGTCTTGGTTGGGCAGTTGCTGGTCTAACCAGGTTATTTGTTTGTGGCTTTGGGTTAGCAGTTGGTGGTCGTGCTGGCCGTGTATGTTTACTAAGTTTTCTACCACTTTTTTTAAGGTGGCTAGGGTGCAAGGTACGCCGTTAATATAGGCTTTGCTTTTGCCATCGTGGTTAATCACTCGGCGAATGTAACATTCGTTTTGTTCGGCTTCTAAGTCCAACTCTTCTAATATGTTTTGTATTTCTTGTTGTGCAGACAAGTCAAACACGGCGGTTATGTCGGCTTTGTTAGTGCCGTGCCTTACCATGTTAGAGTCGGCACGTTCGCCTAGTATTAAACCCATTGCGTCTAGCAATATAGATTTGCCTGCGCCGGTTTCGCCCGTTAATACGGTTAGGCCGCTGCTTAGTTCTAAAACGCTTTTTTCGATTATCGCGAAGTTTTTAATGCTTAATGACTTGAGCACGTTATGACCAGTTTAATTTTTCGCGAAGAATATGGTAGTAGTCATATTTTTCTGGGTGCAGTAGGGTAATGCCGTGTTTGGCTTTGTTAATTTTTATCACATCACCTGCCAATATGCCTATGTTACTTTGGCCGTCGCATACTACTTGCGCGGGCGATTTATTGTTAGGCAGTAAGTTAATGGTAACTTCGTCGTTAGCATCTATCACTATGGGGCGGCTGCTTAGTGTGTGTGGGCAAATAGGCAACATGGCCATTACGTGTAATGAGGGGTGCAATATTGGCCCACCGTTAGACAGTGCATAAGCGGTAGATCCCGAAGGGGTCGACAAAACAAGGCCATCTGCACGTTGGCTATTAACCAATTTTTTGTTGATAAAGGTTTCAAACTCAATCATGCGCACCGTGTCGCTTATGTGTAGCACTACGTCGTTCATGGCGTTGTGTTGGTAGATGTTTTTATCTTTTCTAAAAACGCTTACCTGTAATAATATTCTATCTTCTTGTTTGTATTTGCCCGACAAGATTTTTTCTAGCTCTTCGCACTTATTGGCGTTGTCTACGTCTACTAAAAAGCCTAAGCGGCCAAGGTTTACTCCAATAATTGGCACATTCATTACCGATAGGGTTCTGGCAGCTGCCAATAATGTGCCGTCACCGCCTAAAACAATCACTACGTCGCATTGGTTTAGCTCGTGCGTGGCAACGGTATGTTGTTGGGTGTAAGGGGCGACGGTTTGGTCTAAAACAATTTCATAATTGAGTTGTTTTAAACGCAGTACAACACTGTTTAACGTTTCAGTTACTCGGCTGTCATTGGGTTTGGTAATAATGCCAATGGTGTTGAAGGGTCTAATAATCATCAGGTTAAACTTTTTAAATGAGCGATGTGTTTTAAAGCTTGCATGGGCGTTGTGTTGTCTGGGTCTATTTTATCTATGTATTGGATTACTTTATCATTAACTGGGTTGTTAAATAAATCATATTGTGTAATTGCTTCATTTACTTGGCTTTTTCTGGTGCTGGGTTGGTTTACGGCTTGGTTTTCTAGCTCGTTTAAACGTTTTTTGGCAATGTCTAAAACGTGTTTGGGTATGCCTGCTAACTTGGCCACTTGCAAACCGTAACTTTGGTTGGCAGGCCCTGCTTTTACGCTGTGCATAAATATTATATTGTCGCCTTGTTCTATGGCATCTAGGTGTACGTTTTCTACCGTTTTATGAAACTCTGGCAGGGCGGTTAGCTCAAAATAATGGGTGGCAAATAATGTGTAAGCTTTAATTTTACTGGCTAAAGATTCTGCACATGCCCACGCTAATGACATGCCGTCAAAGGTGCTGGTGCCTCGGCCAATTTCGTCCATTAATACCAGGCTGTGGTTGGTGGCATTGTTAAGTATGTTGGCGGCCTCTATCATTTCTACCATAAAGGTAGATTGACCTTTGGCTAAATCGTCAGAGGCACCAATGCGGGTAAATATTTGGTCTATAGGGCCTATTTTTGCAGCCTCTGCCGGTACATAGCTACCAATGCAGCCCATAATGCATATTAACGCCACTTGCCGCATGTAGGTAGATTTACCGCCCATGTTGGGGCCGGTAATCACTTGTAGCCGGTTTTCTTCTGCCAATATACTATTGTTGGCAATAAACGGCTTGTCAGATACCTTTTCTATTACAGGGTGGCGACCATTAATAATTTCTATGCAATTGTCTTGGGTAAAGGTTGGGCGTGCATAATTATTAATTAAAGCTATTTTGGCTAAAGAGCAATAAATATCGGTTTGCGAAACAGCCTTTGCAATATTGGCTACACCGCTTAGGTAATTTTGCAGTTCATCCAATAAGGCTTCGTACAATTGTTTTTCTCGCGCTAGGGCTTTTTCTTTGGCAGACAGTACTTCATCTTCAAAGGCTTTTAGCTCGGGTATTATGTAACGTTCTGCGGTTTTTAGGGTTTGTCTGCGTACGTAATAGTCGGGCAATTCAACCTTTTGAGACTTGCTAATTTCTATGTAATAACCGTGTACGCGGTTATAACCCAGTTTTAAATTAGCGCCGGTTTTTTGTTGTTCCTTTTTTTCCATGTCCAATAGGTATTGGTCTGCATTTTTACTTAATGCTTTTAGTTTGTCTAAAAGCGCGTCGTAGCCGGTTTTAATTACACCGCCATCGCGTATTAGCATGGGTGGCGTTTCTATAATGGCGCGGTCTAGTAGTGTAAATAATTCGTTGTGGCCGGTTAAGTTATCAACTAATTTACTAATGTTGGTAGATTCAGAATCTTGCAATAAATCGACAATAAAGGGCAGTTTTTCTATGGTGTTTCTTAAGCTGCTTAAATCACGCGGGCGGGCATTTTTTAATGCTAACCTGCCGTGAATGCGTTCGATGTCGGATATGGATTTAAACTCATCTAAAAGTGTTTCAAAAATATCAAAGTTGATTAACCACGATATGGCATCCAGCCTATTTTCTATTTGCACTCGGTCGCGAATCGGATGGTTAATCCATCTGTTTAATAAGCGTTTTCCCATCGCGGTAGAACAATTATCTAGCACCCAAAATAAGGTGTGTTTTTGCTCATTATGTTGGTTTAGGCTTAGCTCTAGGTTTTTACGGCTAGACGAGTCAATTAACACTAGCTGGCTATTATTGACCACTTCTAACTTGCTTATGTGTGGCAATGCCGCTTTTTGTGTTTCATTTATATATTGCAATAAACAGCCTGCCGCGCAAATGCCTGTGGCCATATCTTCGCAACCAAAACCTTGTAAGTTATTGGTTTTAAATTGTGATGTTAATTTTTGATAACCTGTTTCATAGTCGTAATGCCAGCTAGGGCGTGGGGTGACAGAGTAATCGTCTAAATCAAAGTGGCTTTCTTCGGCAATTAATACTTCTGCAGGGGTTAAGCGTTTAAGCTCATCGTTTACTAATTGTGGCGCAACCTCGTTAATGGTAAAACGGCCAGAGCTGATATTTAAACTGCTTATGCCAACGGTATTTTCGCCTTTAAATAGGCATACCAATAAGTTTTCTTGGTAATCCTCTAGCAACGCTTCGTCGGTAACGGTACCGGGTGTTAATACGCGGGTAACACCACGTTCTACAGGGCCTTTAGAGGTTGCAACATTACCGAGCTGTTCACAAATAGCAACCGAGATACCTTGTTTTATTAATTTGGCTAAATAATTGTCTGCCGCGTGATAGGGGATACCGCACATAGGTATAGGCTGACCGCCAGACTTACCACGCGCAGTTAAGGTAATGCTTAAAACGTCTGCTGCAATACGTGCATCGTCAAAAAATAGCTCGTAAAAATCGCCCATCCGGTAAAACAACAGGGTGTTTGGGTAGTCGGCTTTTATTTTTAAAAACTGACGAATCATGGGTGTGTTTTCAGTTTTTTTAGATTGAGCCATGAAAGAATAATAAACAAGAAAAACATTATTTTATAATATATGGCAACCTTGTGGTATCAATATAATTCCCCTTCAGCCAAATTTCCCAAGCAAGGCTTAGGTCATTTATGACCTAAGCCTTGCTTGGGAAATTATGGTTTGTTAAGCTAAAGCATGTCTATTAGAAAGCTTACTTTTATTAATGATGATTATTACCATGTTTTTAACCGTGGTGTAGATAAGCGTGTGGTTTTTACTGACCTTGAAGAATTAACTTTTTTTCTGCATCGTTTATCGGATCTTAATAGTGTAGATACTTCGCCTTCTTTAAAAAATAATCGCAGGCGACAAAAAGATTCTGTAATTGCTGTTAAAGCAGATAATTTAGTCAAAATTGTTGCTTATTGTTTGCTACCTAATCATTTTCATTTGTTGTTGAAACAGAATGTTGATGATGGTGTTTCTAAGTTTATGCAAAGGTTGGGGACATCTTACGTTAAATTTTTTAATAAAAAACACGAACGTTCAGGTAGCTTGTTTCAAGGTAAATTTAAAGCAACCCGTTTAACGGGAGATTATGCTCTACCGAAAGTGGCAAGTTATATAAATTTGAATTATAAACACCATCAAATTAATCCTAAAAAGAATTTAGTTAAATCTAGCATGGTTGAATATGTTAATAGTAATTTCGAAAACCCAATTTGTGATTTAGTAGAAGTTAATAATATTATTACCGAAGTGGGTAGCGTAGAACAGTACAAAACAATGGCAAAAGAAGCTTCTATTGCTTTTGCAAATAATAAACATGTAACGCTTTCAGAAAAAGAGTTTGAATTTTAACCATCAATCTACAATAGTCTAAGCAAGGCTTAGGTTAATTTGACCTAAGCCTTGCTTAGACGTTGTGTTTTTTTATCTCGTAATTACATTAGTGTAAAATTACTATAATTTACATACCTAATAAAAAAGGTAGCTATATGAAAGTTAAAGTTTTAATGGTTTGCATGGGCAATATTTGCCGTTCACCAACGGCAGATGGTGTGATGACCGCCTTGGTAAAAAAAATGGGTTTGCAAAATCAAATCATGGTCGATTCTGCAGGTACACATGCTTACCATATTGGTGAACAATCAGATTCTCGTTCTCGTGCAAAGGCAAAAGAAAGAGGGATTGATTTAGATTACATTCGTGCGCGTAAAGTTAACGTGTCGGACTTTACGACGTTTGATTATATTTTAGCGATGGATGAAGAAAATTACCAAAATTTAAAAGCAATTTGCCCTACACAGCACCTAAATAAAGTGAATAAGTTTTTAAGCTATTCAGATGCTAACCAACAAAACGTGCCAGACCCTTATTACGGTGGTGCTAACGGTTTTGATAAGGTGTTTGACTTGGTTGATTTAGGTTGCCGCAGTTTACTTGATGATATTAAACAAAATTATCAGGTTTAACACTATCGCCCAATAAAAAAGGCTCAATAACCAGTTATTGAGCCTTTTTTATTTTACTGAATGATTTATTTAAAAATTATTCAGCATTTTCCTCTTTTGTTTTTTCAACTACCGGTTCAACAGGTTTACTTTCTTCAACCTTTTTTGCAGCAGGTTTTCTAGTTCTTTTTTTAGCGGGTTTTTTAGCCACCGGTTTTGTATCTTTTTCGCTTGTTTCATCAGTGGTTGCCTCTACTTCTTTTTTAGGCTTTTTCTTTGGTGTCCTCTTTTTAGGTTTTTCTGCCTTTTCGGTTGGTGCTTTAGGTTTTTCCTCTTTAGCAACGGTGGGTTTTGTTTCAGTATTTTCTACTGCTTCTTTTTTAGCTTTTTTAGGCTTTTCTGTTTTTGTTGTTTCTTCTTTAGCTGCTTCTGGTTTATTGTCCGCTAAAGATTTAACATTGCTAGAGTAGTCACTTAACTGTTTTTTAGAAACATTAGTGTCTGCATTAACATTAGTGCTAGGGCTTGTTGGCACGGTTTCATTAGCATCAATATTTTCTGTTACTTTTTCTTGCTTAGGTTTTCTTTGCTTGTTTTTTTGCGGCTTTGCCTTTGCGTTATTTTGCTTTTCAGGTTTTGCTTCCATTGATTCTGGCGCAGGTGCAACGTTGGTAATGTTTTTATCGACTACTTGTTCATCAACCGTATTTTCATTGTTTTTATCCGCTGGGTTGTTGTTTCTTGGACGTTTACGGTTTTGGCCCTGGTTTTGGTTTCTGCCTTTATTATTTTGTCTTTCAGGTTTATTACCAGACTTGTTTTCTACCTGCTCATTTTTACCAGGCGCATTTTTTTGATTGCGCTGGTTGTTTTTAGAGCTGTTATTTCGTGAACGTTTTCTATTTTGTGGCTCGTCTCGGTCTTCACGCTCACGTTTTTGTTTATTTTGTGGGCGAGAGTTGTTGTTACTGCTATTGCTATTGCTGTTTTTAGCACCACGTCGGCCATTTCTATATTGGTTACTTCTACCACGTCTGCCATTGTTATTGCGGTTTTTAGGCTTTTCTTCTTCCTTTTTAGGGGATAAAAACGCCATCAACTTTTCAAATAAACCAACTTTCTTTTCTACTTTTTCTACATGTTTAGGTATAGGTTTGCTTGGGGCAACAGATTGAACCGCCGCTTTAGGTTGTGTTTGTGGTTTTGCTTGCTCTTTATCTGAATCGTCTTTATAGGTGGCTTCTGTTAGTTCATAGCTGTTTTTCTTGTTTGACTCATGGTCATCTTCATTATTTTTAACGCGCTCAATATTAAAATGTGGCGTATCTAAAGCTTCATTAGGGATAATTAAAAAACGTACATCGTTACGTTTTTCAGATTCGCTAATGATGTCGCGTTTTTCATTAAGTAAAAATGTTGCCACATTAACCGGTACTTTTGCAATAACACTTTTAGTATTGTCTTTCATGGCTTCGTCTTCCATTATCCTTAATATAGATAACGATAAAGAGTCGATGCCTCTGATGTTGCCAGCGCCACTACAACGAGGGCAAATTAGTTGAGATGACTCACCCAAAGCAGATTTAATGCGCTGGCGAGACATTTCCATTAAACCAAAACGAGAAATTTTACCGGTTTGAACTCTGGCTCTGTCCATAGATAACGAATCGCGTAACTTGTTTTCTACTTTACGTTGGTTTTTAGAGGCCAACATGTCAATAAAGTCAATAACCACCAAGCCACCAATATCGCGCAAGCGCAATTGACGTGCCACTTCTTCGGCTGCTTCTAAGTTGGTATTGGTTGCGGTTTCTTCTATGTCGCTGCCTTTTGTTGCCCTTGCAGAGTTAACGTCTATAGAAATTAACGCTTCGGTAGGGTCAATTACAATGGCACCACCAGAAGGTAACGTTACTTCACGATTAAAAGCAGACTCGATTTGCTGTTCTATTTGGAAACGGTTAAACAGTGGGGTGCTTTCTGTGTAATGTTTTAATTTACGACGATTTTGTGGCATGTATTGATCAATAAATGTTGCCGCTTCGTCGTACACGTCATCATTGTCGATTAGTATTTCACCAATTTCAGAGTTGTAATTGTCGCGCAACGCTCTAACAATTAAGCTGCTTTCTTGGTAAATTAAAAACGGTGCAGGTTTTTCGTCAGATGCGCTTTGTACCGCGTTCCAAATATTAACTTGGTAGTCTAAATCCCACTGTAACTCTTCGCTATTTCGTCCTACGCCTGCGGTTCTTACTATAGTGCCCATGCCTTTAGGAACGGTCATGTCGGCAATTTCTTTACGTATTGCGCTGCGTTCTTCGCCTTCAATACGGCGAGATACACCACCAGCACGGGGGTTGTTTGGCATTAAAACTAAGTATCGCCCAGCAAGGCTAATGTGGGTTGTTAAAGCGGCACCTTTATTACCACGTTCTTCTTTTTCTACCTGAACGATAATTTCTAAACCTTCGCTGATGCCTTTTTTAACGTCTAAATGGCCACGATTGTTTTTTTCTTTGGTGTCTATATAACTGCGTGCGATTTCTTTAAAAGGTAAAAAACCATGGCGGTCTGCGCCATAATTAACAAAAGCCGCTTCTAAGCTAGGTTCTACACGGGTGATGATACCCTTGTAAATATTGGATTTTTTCTGTTGAAAGGCGGCATGCTCGATGTCTAAGTTTTCGAGTTTTTGTCCGTTGACAATTGCTACGCGGATTTCTTCCGGCTGGGTAGCATTGATTAATATTCTTCTCATGTTTGGAGTTTCCAAATGGGGTGTTAACCTTTACAAACGGCGTTGCTACGCGAATACAGATGTTTTTATTTTGTTCTGTATTGGGGATTGTATTTTCCACAGCGCGTTTTATAACTTGAGTTAAGTTATAAAATAATTGCCAGATTGTTAAAAGGTATAAATTCATAAAATGTTATGGGTTTGCTCATAAAATATGAGCGTATTTTCCGTAAAAATACGGTTAAGGTCGATTAATCTAATGAACAATCAACCCTATAAAATTTTTTAGCCCGCCAATACTATAAAATTTACCTATCGAAAACAATGTATAAATACAATTAAATGCAAATTAAAAAGTTTATTGAATGCTTTTTTTGTAAAATACGCCGATGGAATTATCTAATGAATTAAAAAAAGTTCGCTATATCGTGGTTGATGAAAATCACGTATCGCAAAGAATTGACAATTTTTTATTCACAGAATTAAAAAAAATCCCAAAGGGAATGATTTATAAAAAAATCAGAAAGGGTGAGGTGCGGGTTAACTCTAAACGTATTAAACCCACTTATAAATTACAACTAAATGATAATGTTCGTATTCCGCCACTTCGATATGATGATGAAAAAATACTGAACCCGGATGCTCAATTAATTAAAGTTATTGAACAAGCAGTTATTTTTGAAAATGAACATTTTTTATTATTAAATAAACCCGCAGGTTTAGCCGTACATAAAGGTACTAATAATAATATTGGCGTTATTGAAGTATTAAAAAGTGGTGACAGACCTTATGTAGAATTGGTGCATCGTATTGATAGGGCAACCAGTGGTTGTTTATTGGTGGCTAAAAACAGGGTGTCTTTATTGGCCCTGCAAGAAGAACTTAAACAAGGACGCTTTAAAAAACAATATTTAGCCCTAACTTATGGACGTTGGCAAAATAAAGAAACCAATGTGTGTAAAGCTATTGGTCAATTACGAAAAAGGAATGCCGAAAAGTTTATGGTAATTACAAGTGAAGGAAAGTATGCAGAGTCTATTTTTAAGCTCAATACCGCCTATAAAAATTGGAGTTTAATGGACGTTACCATTAAAACCGGTAGAACCCACCAAATACGTGTACATGCAAAAAGCGAAGGGCATGCTTTGGCTGGTGATGAAAAATATATGACAGATAAGGTGCAAATGGCGGCAAAAAAACAAGGCATTCATAAATTATGTTTACATGCAAAATCTTTAGCTTTTACTTTAGATAAAGATTATGCCTTTACAATACCGTTGCCAGAGGTTTTTAAAAACCACTTAACAAAATTAAAAACATGAAATACAAATTAATTATATTTGACTGGGATGGCACATTAATTAACTCGATAGATAGAATTGTTTTTTGTTTGCAACGAACCATTAAAAAAATGGGTTTTGAAAAAAGAACCGATGTTCAAGCGCAATCTGTTATTGGGTTGGGGTTAGAAGAGGCAATATTAACCTTAATGCCAGAGGTTAAAAAACAAACAAATTTATTAAATGAAGCGGTAAACACGTACCGTGATTATTTTTTTTCTAATAACATACCCGACTCAGCATTATTTGAAGGTGCAGTGGCGGTTTTAGATTATTTAAAAAATAAAGGTTATTTATTAGCCATTGCTACGGGTAAAAGCTTAAAAGGTTTAACCGGCGACTTAACAAGCAATAATGTTACGGATTATTTTGTGGTATTAAAAACGGCAGACTTAACCAAAAGCAAACCCGACCCTTTAATGGTTACGCAAATAATGGCCGAGTTGAACATAAATAAAGCTGATGCGGTAATGGTTGGTGATACCACCTTTGATTTAGAAATGGCTAATAATGCGGGTATAGATAGCATTGGCCTTTGTACAGGAACACATAGCAGGGGCAAGTTAGCTAAAATGAAGCCCTTAATCATACTTAATGATGTAACTGAGTTACCTCAAATTTTATAAAATATTAGGACAAAATAATGAGTGATATTAATCCAAACTGGGAAAAAGATTTAGTAACCAAACTGGCAGAATCCAGTTTAAAAGAACAGCGTTCTAGCAGACGTTGGAGTGTCTTTTTTCGTTTTTTAATGTTTTCTTACTTAGTGTTTATTATTGTCGCCTTTGTCGATTTGGATGGGTTTATGCGCGATGCAGGAGGCGCGTCAGAAAAACATACAGCCATTGTTGATATTAAAGGGCTTATTGCCGAAGGAGAAAAAGCCAATGCTGAAGATATAATTTCTGCATTACGTGACGCGTTAGACTCTGAAGATGTAGAAGGGGTGATACTAAGTATAAACTCACCCGGTGGCAGCCCCGTTCAGTCGGGCATTATTTATGATGAAATTGTGCGCTTGCGTGCAAAGTTTCCTACCAAACCTGTTTATGCAGTGGTTGCAGACATTAGTGCCTCTGGCGGCTATTACATTGCTGCCGCCGCAGAAAAAATATATGCCGACAAGGCAAGTATTATCGGCTCTATTGGCGTAAGAATGGACAGTTTTGGTGTGGAAGGCGCTATGAAAGCACTGGGTATTGAACGCCGTTTATTAACCGCTGGTGAAAATAAAGCCATGCTTGATCCGTTTTCGCCTATTAATGAAAATGCGCAAAAGCATTTAAAATTGATGCTGGACGAAATACATCAACAATTTATTAAAGCAGTTAAAGATGGCAGGGGCGATAAAATAAAAGAAACAGAAGGCATGTTTTCTGGCTTGGTTTGGACGGGAGCTAAATCGGTAGAACTGGGTTTAATAGACGGTTTAGCGAACGAAGCTTATGTAGCAAGAGAAATGTTTAAAACCAAAACGATGGTGGACTACACAGTAAAAGAAGACGTTTTACAACGTTTTGCAGACAAAATGGGTGCAGGTGTTAAATCGTCAATTAATAGCATGTTCGCTTCGCCCGTATTAAATTAAAGCAAGGGGTCGTCGATTAAGACTGTTTTTAAGCTTTAAAAAGTCAGGCTAAAATTGAAAAATAAAATAATAACGTTGGCGCAAATGCCAAGCGTTGCTAAACAGGTGATAAGCCTAATAGGCAAAGAGGCAACGGTATCGTTACAGGGTGACTTAGGCGCGGGTAAAACAACACTGGTGCAATTAATATTAAAGCAACTGGGCTATAACGATAAAGTAAAAAGCCCAACCTATAATATTATTGAACAATACGAAGTTAGCGGTTTATCGGTTTATCATTTAGACCTATATCGCATAATTGATCCTGCAGAGTTAGAGTACCTAGCAATTGATGATATTTTTTCAATACCCTGTGTTCGATTTATCGAGTGGTATGAAAATGCGGACGGTTTTTTACCAAAACCGGATATTATTATTAATATTCAGCATTTTGAAAGTGAACGAATTATTAGTGTAAACAAGGAGTTATAGCTTTTATATAAAAACTACTTGAAAAAACCTCTCTAATTGTATTTAATAAGCATCAAGTATTAAATAAACGTGTAACTGATATGGATTTTTTCCCCAAAGTACAAACTAGACGAGAGCTCATAAAGCGCATTGCCTTAATTGGTAGTGTTGCTGCTATTCCTATGGTTAGCACTGTAGCGTTAGCAGCTTCCACCAAAAGAAAAGTACTTTCTACTAAACTTAGCAATTTTAAAAATTATTCTAAATTTAGTATTAATTTAACGGGCTTAGTAGAACACAGCATTTTCACCCTAGAAAACCCTAAAAGAGTGGTTATAGACATTAAAAATGTCACGGGTAAAAATGCAATTAGCAAACAGCTGTCTAAAAACAGCTTAGTTAAAAAAATCAGATTTGCACCACGTAACAATACAGACATAAGAATTGTTTTAGACTTGTCGCCTAAAGCTGTGTCGCCCAGTAGCTTAATTAAAAAAATTAATCAAAATGGCAAAAGCGCCATTTATAGATTAGAAGTTAATTTAAAAACCAATAAATATGTTATTGCACAAAAGAAAGAAAAAATTCAAAAACGTTTGGCCAAAAAACCACAATTACGCGATGTAGTAATAGCGATAGATGCAGGACACGGTGGGCGTGACCCAGGAGCTATAGGCAGAAAAGGCACAAAAGAAAAAGATGTGGCTTTAGCCTTAGCGAAGCAATTAGAAAAAATAATGAATGCACAAAAGGGAATGAAAGTTAAATTAATACGCAACCGAGATAAGTACATGGATTTACGCGCACGGATGACTAAAGCACGCAAAATTCAGGCTGATTTATTTATATCATTGCATGCCGATGCGTTTAGAGATTCTAGAGCTTCGGGCGCATCTGTTTATGCATTGTCAACCAGAGGAGCAACCTCAGAAGCGGCAAGGCTGCTGGCCAGAAAGGAAAATGCGGTTGATTTATTTGGCAAAGTTTCATTGCATGACAAAGACGATATGCTGGCATCCGTTTTATTAGATATGTCTCAAGACTCAACCATTCAGTCGAGTTTAGAGGTGGGTGCTAAAGTGCTTAAAAAGCTATCAACAGTAGGTAAGGTACACAAAAAGCGTGTACAACAAGCTGGATTTTTAGTATTAAAATCACCTGATATTCCGTCAATTTTAATTGAAACTGCGTTTATTTCTAACCCTAGAGAAGAGAAACGTTTGAAAAGTTCATACCATCAAAAGCGTTTAGGCAAAGCAATAACAACTGGCGTGTTGCACTACTTTAAAGAGCAACAAATTCCTGGTACTTATTTAGCATCATAAAAAACCTTTAAACCCGTAATACGAGCGCGTAATACGGGTTTAGAGATTCCTTAAATTCCAAAAAGCGTTGGCTGCATTGCTGAGGCTATTGTTTTTTAAGGTGATTATTCCCAATTTTCTATAAAACTGTTTATTTAGTTTGACCTTTATCCAATCTTTGCTAATTAGGCTTTCTGGTAAAAAACTCCAGCCTAAACCTACATCTACCATCATTTTTATGGTTTCTAAATAGTTGCTTTCCATGGCAACACTTATTGTTAGCTTTTGTTGATAAAAATAGTTGTCAATAAGCTCTCTGGTATAACTATTGGACGAGGGTAAAATAGAAGAATGTTGACTAAGTTTTTGAATAGAAACGTTTTTGTGTGTGGCTAAGCTGTGCCTTTTAGAGTAGGTTAGGTATAAATCATCTTGCCATAATTCTTGGTAAATAAAATCATTAGGTATATTGCCAGATAAGGTAATTAAGGCGCATTCTGCCTTGCCATTGCGTAAATAATCAAAAGCTAGTTCGGACTCTAAAAAATGCAAACGAATATCGACATTGGGGTATTTTGCTTTGTATTGTTTAAGTAGCGGTGGTAAACGGTGCAAACCAATGTGGTGGCTGGTTGCCAAGGGCAATTGTCCGCCAATAGTGCTTTTTAAATTATTAATTTGTTTTTTACTGTTTTCAATTTCTGCCAAAATTGTGTAGGCTTTTTTTAGTAAAAGTTTGCCCTCGCAGGTTAGGTGCAGTTGGCGATTTTTACGTGTAAAAAGTTGGCAATTAAACTCTTGCTCTAGTGCTTGTATGCGTTTGCTCATGGCAGGTTGGGTTATAAATTGTTGTTTGGCCGCTTGGGTTATAGAATTTAACTCTGCCACGGTGATAAAGCTTTTTAAGTATTTAGAATCCATAACTTTTAGGAATGTTAATTATAATTAGAATGAATTTGAGATATTGATTGGTTTTAATTAAGATAGCAAGTACATTTTAACGCGACAGAAAAAACAACAAAATGGCAGTGCAAACGTTATATCAAAAATTATGGCAATCTCACTTGGTACACCAAGAGGACGATGGCTCGGCAATACTTTATATAGACCGACACTTAGTTCACGAGGTAACATCGCCGCAAGCTTTTGAAGGACTAAAAACGGCTAATAGAGCCATTTGGCGAAAAGAGTCTATTTTAGCTGTGCCAGATCATAATGTGCCAACAACCGATAGAAGCCTTGGCATTACAGATGCGGTGGCGCGATTACAAGTTGAAACATTAAACAACAACTGTGATGAAAATAATTTAACGCAATTTAAAATGGGCGACATAAGGCAAGGCATTGTTCATGTAATAGGTCCAGAACAAGGTGCAACGTTACCGGGTATGACGGTAGTGTGTGGAGACTCGCATACCTCTACCCACGGGGCTTTTGGTGCATTGGCCTTTGGCATCGGCACCTCTGAAGTAGAGCATGTGTTGGCGACACAATGTTTAGTAAAAAAGCCGTCTAAAACTTTACAAGTTAAGGTTACCGGCCATGTTGCCAATGGCGTAACCGGTAAAGATATTGCCTTAGCCATTATTGGCAATATTGGTACAGCAGGTGGTACGGGCTACTCTATAGAGTTTACAGGGCAAGCTATAACCGACTTATCTATGGAAGGGCGTATGAGTTTATGCAATATGGCGATAGAAGCAGGTGCCGGTTCTGGTTTAGTTGCGGTAGATGAAAAAACCATCGCTTATTTAAAAAACAGACCGTTTGCACCTAAAGCCAAACATTGGCAACAAGCGGTAAACTATTGGCAAACATTGGTTACCGACGACGGTGCGGTGTTTGATAAAACCGTTGAGTTAGATGGCACACAAATTAAACCGCAAGTAACGTGGGGAACATCGCCAGAGATGGTGGTGTCGATAGACGGCCAAGTACCCAACCCTAAAGATGAGGCAGACAAGGTTAAAGCGTCTGACTGCCAAAAGGCGTTAGACTATATGGGCTTGCAAGCCAATCAAAAAATTACCGATATAAGTGTTGATAAAGTTTTTATTGGTTCTTGTACTAATTCTCGTATAGAAGATATACGAGAGGCGGCGGCCATTGTGAAAGGTAAAAAAGTTGCAAACACCATAAAATTAGCCATGGTCGTGCCAGGCTCAGGTTTAGTTAAACAACAAGCAGAAAAAGAAGGTTTGGATACCGTATTTACCGACGCAGGTTTTGAATGGCGAGAGCCAGGTTGCTCTATGTGTTTAGCAATGAATGCCGACAGGCTAGAGCCAGAAGAGCGTTGTGCATCAACATCTAACCGTAATTTTGAAGGCAGACAAGGTGCAAAAGGGCGCACCCATTTAGTTAGCCCCGCAATGGCGGCGGCAACTGCAATAGCAGGGCATTTTGTAGACTTTAGCCAAACAAAACGAGAGCAACACCATGGATAAGTTTATACAGCATACCGGCATTGTTGCGCCTTTAGACCGAGCCAACGTGGATACCGATGCGGTAATACCCAAACAATATTTAAAATCGATTAAAAAGTCTGGCTTTGGGCCAACACTGTTTGATGATTGGCGTTATGTAAGTGCGGGTGAACCGGGAATGGATCACAGCAAACGAGAAATAAACAAAGACTTTATTTTAAACCAAGCACCCTATAACCAAGCCAGCATTTTATTAACGCGAGATAATTTTGGTTGTGGCTCGTCTAGGGAGCATGCGGTATGGGCGATGACAGGCTTTGGTTTTAAAGTGGTAATCGCACCGAGTTTTGCCGACATATTTTTTAACAACAGCTTTAAAAATGGACTGTTACCAATAAGTTTAAGCGAAGCGGATGTAGAAACACTTTTTAAAATGGTGGCAAAGCAAGTAGGCATTATTTTTAAAATTGATTTACAAAAACAAGAAGTGATTGCTGACAGCCAAATTTTTAATTTTGAAATAGAAGATTACCGCAAACATAGAATGTTAAATGGCATAGACGATATTGCTCTAACCTTAAAGCAAAGTGAAAAAATAAAAAGTTACGAAATAAAAAGAAAACAATCCGAACCGTGGTTGTTTGAATAAATAGATAAAAACACCTGTTTTCGTCGACCCCTTGCTTACAGTATGTGCAAGGAAGGTGTGCTTGTAGTGCATATAAAATTAAGTGTTTCTAATAAGCAAAACCTGATTAACTGGCTAGAGCATGGTTAAACGTTTAACCTCGGTTAATGTAGCGCTAAGCCTTGCTTGTTCACAGCTTTATCGTGAACTAGAAAGGTAGTTGCTACGGGCATCTTGGCCCTCGGTGCTACGCACGTCGCTGTCGCTCCCCAATTTGTTCCGTACAAATTAGTATCAAGCGGGCTATTGGAACAATATCAGATAACGTAATTAGTTGCCGCTTGTAAGCCTCGCTAGTTTTAAAAAAGCACCAAAACGAGCAATGCTTACGCTAATAGTTTGAAAACGCCAGTTAATCAGACCTTCCATAAGCAAGGGGTCGACGGAAATGGCATATATAGAGGACCAAATAGAATGAGTAAATTAATTGCAGTTTTACCCGGTGATGGCATCGGCAAAGAAATTGTTGCAGAAGCCGTTAAAGTTATTAACGCCATTAATAAAAAATACAATGCCGATATGGTTATGGAAGAAGGTGCTATTGGCGGTTCGGGTTACGACAAATACGGCAAACCCCTGCCAGATGAAACCTTGGCCTTATGTAAAAAAGCCGATGCTGTTTTACTAGGCGCGGTTGGCGGGCCAGAATATGAAAATTTACCGCGTGAGTTAAGGCCAGAACGTGGTTTGCTAGCAATACGTGCACAGATGCAATTGTTTTCTAACTTACGCCCTGCGATTTTATATCCGCAACTTGCAGATGCATCTACCTTAAAACCCGAAGTTGTATCGGGTTTAGATTTAATGATTGTAAGGGAGCTAACAGGCGGTATTTATTTTGGTCAACCTCGCGGTATAGAAACATTAGCGTCAGGTGAACGACGTGGTTTTAATACCCTAGAATATACCGAAAGTGAAATTGAACGTATCGCAAAAAGTGCGTTTGAAATTGCCATGAAGCGTGACAAACGCGTATGTTCGGTAGATAAAGCGAACGTACTAGAAGTGTCTGAACTGTGGCGTGAAATTGTGACCAAAGTATCAAAAAATTACCCCGAGGTTGAACTAAGCCACATGTATGTTGATAATGCGTCTATGCAATTAGTTAAAGCACCCAAACAGTTTGATGTAATGGTTACTAAAAACATGTTCGGCGATATATTATCCGACACGGCAGCAATGCTTACAGGTTCTATTGGTATGTTGCCTTCTGCCTCTTTAGACATTAATGGCAAAGGCATGTACGAGCCTATTCACGGCTCGGCACCCGACATTGCAGGTCAAAATATAGCCAATCCGTTGGCAACAATATTGTCGGTATCAATGATGTTGCGTTATACGTTTAATGAAAAAACAATTGCAGATAAAATTGATATGGCCGTTTCTAACGTGCTAGACAAAGGTTTACGAACGGCCGATATTTATTCAGACGGCAATACTCAAATATCAACAAGTGAAATGGGCGACGCAGTAGTTGCGGCTTTATAGAGAATAAAATGACAAAAAAATATGATGTAGCAGTAGTAGGTGCAACGGGGGCTGTGGGTGAAACCATGCTGTCAATATTGGCAGAACGCAAATTCCCTGTTGGTAAAGTGTATGCCTTAGCCAGTGAGCGTTCTGTAGGTAAACGTATTGCTTTTGGCGATAGCCATGTAACGGTAGAAAATTTAGCAGACTTTGACTTTTCTAAAGTACAAATTGGCTTGTTTAGTGCAGGTGCTTCGTTATCTAAAAAATACGCGCCCATCGCCGCAAAAAAAGGCTGTGTGGTAATTGATAATACATCTGAGTTTAGATACGACGATGATATACCGCTGGTAGTGCCAGAGGTGAACCCGCATGCAATAAAAAACTATACCAGGCGGGGCATTATTGCCAACCCAAATTGCTCTACCATACAAATGTTGGTGGCTTTAAAACCGATACATGACAAAGCAAAAATAAAACGAATTAACGTGGCAACTTATCAGGCAGTGTCTGGCACAGGTAAAGATGCTATAGAAGAGCTTGCCGTGCAAACGATGAATATTTTAAACACGAAAGAAGTTAAAAGTGTTGTATACCCGAAACAGATTGCATTTAATGTCATACCTCAAATTGATGTGTTTATGGATAACGGTTACACCAAAGAAGAAATGAAAATGGTTTGGGAAACACAAAAAATATTTGAAGACGACTCCATAAAAGTTAACCCAACGGCGGTTAGAGTGCCCGTATTTTATGGGCATTCAGAAGCGGTACACATAGAAACAGAAACAAAAATTACAGCTAAAGAAGTCACAAAATTGTTGCAAGATGCTGATGGTGTTGAAATTTTAGATGATAGAATCGATGGAGGCTATCCAACGGCGGTAACAGAAGGCGCTAATAATGATGCCACTTATGTTGGGCGCATTCGTGAGGACATCTCAACCGATAATGGCATCAACCTTTGGGTGGTTTCAGATAACGTTAGAAAGGGTGCTGCATTAAACAGTATTCAGATAGCAGAATTACTTATAAAAAATTATATATAACAGGTACTTAATTAACTATTGTTAAAGTAAATTATATGATGTATATTCTGTTAAAAACTGGGTATCTGATTGATTTTTATTTGTATTAGATTGCCAGTTTATAAAAACTGGAAAAATTGACAGACTTACAAGAGGTCAAAAGTGCAAAAAACTGCTCTTAAAAGCATTCTAAGAAAAAGCATACTATTAGCGATGTTTCCTATACAAGCGTTGGCTTTAGGCTTAGGCGATATTGAAATTACATCTAGGCTAAATCAACCGCTAGATGCCAAAGTAAAACTTTTATCGGTAAATGAAAGTGATGCTAAAGATTTAATTGTATCGCTAGCATCTAGTGCCGCTTTTATACGTGCAGGTATTGATCGTCCTTTTTTCTTAACCAAGTTGCGTTTTAAAGTTGTTGGTTATAGTGATGGCTCGCAAGTAATAGAAGTAACCTCACGTCGCCCAGTTGTTGAACCTTTTTTAAATTTTTTAGTAGAAGTAGATTGGCCAAAAGGCCGTTTATTACGCGAATATACCATTTTATTGGATCCGCCCATTGTTGTCTCTACGGTAACAAATAACCAAGAAGCGGTAGAACCAGAAATCGATCGTTTTTCAACGCCTGCATACGTTCAACCAAAACCCATCGCAAAACCGTTAATAAAACCAACTGCAAAGGTTAGGCCTAAACCTAAACCAACAGCCCCATCGCGTTTTGATGAAGGCAACAATCAAACACCGTCACGGTTTGATAATAATGATAAACAAAATACAGACGAGCAAATTGAAGATGCAGGTTTTATTAATCGATCAGAAACTGCTGCTTCGAATAAGCGAAAACCATTAGCACCCAAAATAAAAACAATACAAAAGGCCAGCAAAAATAATTTGTTTTATGAGCCTGAAAAAACATCGTTTAGTGAGGGTTTATTGGGTGATGCTATAAACACCAACCAAATTCCTAAAAGAAAAGCTGGGCTGCCCAGAGTATCTGAAGATTTAGATGAGAACATTACTGCGTTTAAATCAATAGAAAGAAAACCTAAAAGTATTACTGTTAATAAAAACAATACTTTATGGCGTTTAGCTAAAAATAATAAACCCAAAGGCACGACAGTCCATCAGATGATGTTGGCATTGCTTAGATACAACCCAGAAGCTTTTGTTAAAGGTAATGTTAACCGTATGCGCTCGGGCGTTGTATTAAGGGTTCCCGATAAAGAGTCGGTTGTATCTATAGATCAAGCAACCGCAGTGTCGATAGTAAAAGAACAAAACGCGCTATATCAACAATATTTCGCAAAAATTCAAGGTTTAACTCCGGTAGGCATAGTTAAAAAAGTAGCAAAGCCAGCGGTAAGTAATAAAGACTCGAATCAAGTTTTTGCAAAAACAAAAGCAGAACTAGAAATACTAAAAGCAGAAAATAACGAATCAACTAGTCCAGAAAAGTCGGGCGAAGATGCCGTTAAATCAACGGGTAATATTAAAAAGGAAATTTTATTGGCCGAAGAAGAATTACTATCAGAACAACAAAACCAAAATGATTTACGATCTGAAATGGATGAACTGTTAGCCATTAATTCAAAAATGGATCGATTAATTGATTTAAAAATTAATCAATTATCCCAATTGCAAAATAGGTTGTCGAGTACCTCAGAAGAAGATGCGTTAGCACAAACGGCTGTAGACTCAGAAGAGACAGTTGCAGATGAAGCAATTGTAGAAGAGACAATTGCAGAAGAGACAGTTGAAGAAGAGACAATTGCAGAAGAGACAGTTGCAGAAGAGACAATTGCAGAAGAAACAGTTGCAGAAGAAACAGTTGCAGAAGAAGTTATTACGCCTACTAAATTACCAACATTAAACATTACTAAACAAAAAAGTATGTTCGAAAGGTTGCTAACTATAACCAATATTGCAAGTTTAGCGGCAATATTGGCATTAATTGGTGGTGCAGTATTTTATATAAGAAGAAAGAAAGGTGACGACTTAGAAACTTCTGATGATGTAATTGAAAAAATGGATGAAACGGCTATTGTTAACACCGAGCATGATGAAACAATGCTGGTTGATACTAAAGAAAAAGAAGAGCTTGATGCCGCATTAAGTGACTTGATGGATGAGGGAGTGGATGATGAAACTGATTTTGATACTACTAATTTTGACTCATCAGATATTGATGAGTTTGATGATAAAGAAGATTTGGACGAAGATGAAGATTTAGATAGCGATGAAAAGGATGATGTTATTGCCGAAGCAGATGTATATTTAGCTTACGGTCTATACCCACAGGCAGAAGATTTATTAAATGCGGCTTTAGAAAATCACCCGAAAAGAGTTTCTTATATTGAAAAGCTCTTAGAAACGCAATATGCAGCGAAAAACGTTGAAGGCTTTCAAACAAAAGCTGAAGAGTTTAAAAAAATTGCTAAAGTTGATGGCTCACCGGCTTGGTTACGTGTTGTGGCCATGGGTCAAGTGTTATGTCCAACGTATGCCTTGTTTAGCCAAGAGAGGAATGTAGCTGTTGATATAAGCGATGTTGCTTCTGCCAAACCTGTTAGCCCCGATTTAGATTTAGATGATGGAGCGACCAATATTGATTTAGATTTTGGTGATGAAAAAAATGAAAATGAGTTAGATTTTGATATTAATGCAGATGATGAAACTGCTATTGAAGCTAATAATGATGCTTTTTCCGAAACGCAGGTCACCAGCGCCGCAGAAAAAATTGACATGAATGCAACAATGGTTATGTTGAATTCTACTGATGATGCGCTAGAAGAAGAGACAATGATGATTGACTCAAATGACCTAGGTTTGGATGAAGACCTAAATTCTGAGCCGAAAAGTGTAAACAGTGATGAATTAATTAGTTCAGACCCTGATGATATGAGCTTAGACTTTGATGTTGATGCTTTTGAAACCAATGAAAAACAGCAAGAACCTATTGATGAGTTAGATTTTGGCGATGAAAATTCTTTAGAATTTGACTTAGGTTCGTTTGATGATGAGATGCAAATAGAAGAAGATAATGTTAATTCTGATAAGTTGGTTTTGGGAGAAGCTGAACAAAAAGAAACGGATAAATTGCAAGCTAAAATAGATGACGACTTAGATACTGATATATTCACCGAAGATTTAGAATTAGACGAGTCAGATGATTCGAGTAAAAAGGAATCCAAAAAACATCTTTCCACTAACGACACAGCAACAAATAATAGTGAAATTGACGCACTATTAGATGATGATCTTGATTTAAATATGGATGCTGACAACCTTGACTCTTTAGATGAAAATATTGATGATGGAATGGAAACTATAATGGAGTTAGCACCAGAAACGATTGATTTAGATGACATGGTTGATGATACGGATACTAATGTTGCTACGTTAGATTCGACTCCGTTTAACCTTACAGATTTAGATGAGTTGATGGCAGAACAAGAGCAGCAAGAAGATGCATTCACCGAAACGCTGATTAGTAGCTCTGATTCGTTGGAAGCCGTTAAGGGTAATGTGTCAGATGAATTAGATACGATGATAGAACTGGCCATTGCTTATATTGATATGGGTGATTCAGAAAGTGCAGTGAGCGCACTTGAAGAAATTATTGAAACAGGTAACGAAGAGCAAAAAATTAAAGCTAAAGATTTATTATCTAAAGTTAAATAAATGAACTACGCATGCTCTGTTGAGTACTTTGGTACGCATTTTCATGGGTGGCAGTTTCAAAACAATGCAAGATCAGTACAACAAGTTGTAGAGCATGCCTTATCTTGTGTAGCCAATGAAACTATATCGGTCACCTGTTCTGGGAGAACCGATTCTGGCGTACATGCGCTTAACCAAGTAATCAATTTTAAATCCTTGTCTGAACGAACCAATAGACAATGGTTTTTAGGCGTAAATGCTAATTTACCGTCAGATGTTTGTTTAAATTGGATTGTACCCGTGTCAGAAACATTTAATGCTCGGTACTCAGCAAAAAAACGCCATTATCGGTATGTTATTTTTGAAAATTCAAACCGCAGTGCTTTATATAACAACCGTGCATTTTGGTTAAGAAACCAACTAAATGTATCGTTAATGAATGAAGCGGCTTTGCATTTAATTGGCGAACACGACTTTGATGCATTTCGTTCTTCTCAATGTCAGGCCAATCATGCGCGTCGTTTTATGGAATCTATAACCGTTACGCGCAATAATCGTTTTGTTTATATTGATGTTATTGGCAACGCATTTTTACACAATATGGTACGGATTATTGCAGGGACGTTAATTGAAATTGGCTTGGGCAAGCAGAAAACTAATTGGACAAGCTATCTACTTAAAAATAAAAACAGAAGTTTAGGAGCTAAAACAGCTTCTGCACAGGGGTTGTATTTTATACAACCCTTTTATTCTAAAGCGTTTAAATTACCGGCTTATTCTAGGTATCCTGAACTCTAGATTTGATATGTTTTGTTTTCATTTTTTTAACAATATTTATTCGGGTATAATGCATTATGTCTAATAGAACACGTGTAAAAATTTGTGGCATAACCAAACTAGATGATGCCTTGTTTGCAATAGACCAAGGGGTCGACGCTTTAGGCTTTGTTTTTTGTGATAAAAGCCCCCGAAATATTTCAATACAAAATGCCAAAAAAATAATAAATTCGTTGCCTGCTTTTGTAGCGACGGTTGCTTTGTTTATGGACGAAAAGAAAACCTTTGTCGATGCCGTTATTAATGACGTGCCCTTAATGACATTGCAATTTCATGGTGAAGAGAGCGAAAGTTTTTGTAATCAATTTTGCTTACCTTACATTAAGTCAATTGCTATGGGTTCAAACCATCAAAAAAATACTATTTTTGATGGTTATAAAAGCAGTCAATCGTTATTACTAGACAGCAATGAACTTGGCAAAATAGGTGGCAGTGGCAAAAGCTTTGATTGGAATTCGGCATCGCACTTAAAAAGCCAAACATTTATATTAGCGGGTGGTCTTAACCCTTTTAATGTCGCCCAAGCAATTAAAATACTCAACCCCTATGCTCTAGATGTTAGTAGTGGCGTAGAAGCGCAAAAAGGCATAAAAAACCAGCAGTTGATTAAAACATTTATGGAAAACGTAAATAAAGCAGACAATGACAATTAAAATAGATTTTAATAATTACCCAGACGAAAACGGACATTTCGGTGTGTTTGGTGGTGTTTTTGTAGCTGAAACATTAATGGAACCATTGCGCCTTTTAAAGGAAAACTATCAAAAATACAAAAATGATGCGCAGTTTATAGCGGATTATGAAAATGAACTCAAATATTTTGTAGGTCGACCAAGCCCATTATATTATGCCCAGTCATGGTCTGAAAGGTTAGGTGGCGCTAAAATTTATTTAAAAAGGGAAGACTTAAACCACACTGGTGCACACAAAATAAACAATACCATTGGTCAAGCACTATTAGCCAAACGAATGGGTAAAACCCGCATTATTGCAGAAACAGGAGCAGGGCAACATGGAGTAGCGTCGGCAACGGTAGCTTCAAGGTTAGGTATGGAATGCGTTATTTATATGGGTGCAGAAGACATTAAACGCCAAGCGATTAATGTTTACCGAATGAAACTATTGGGTGCAACAGTCATACCGGTTACGTCGGGTTCTAAAACCCTAAAAGACGCTTTAAATGAAGCGATGAGAGACTGGGTAACCAACGTAGATGATACTTTTTACATTATCGGTACGGTAGCGGGTCCTGACCCATACCCTGCGATGGTGAGAGATTTTCAACTGGTTATTGGGCAAGAAGCGAAACAACAAATTTTGGAGCAAGAAAATAGGCTGCCGGATTATTTGGTCGCTTGTGTAGGTGGAGGCTCAAATGCCATCGGATTATTTCACCCTTTTTTAAATGATGAATCGGTAAAAATGCAAGGTGTAGAAGCCGCCGGTGACGGTTTAGAAACCGGAAGGCATGCAGCCCCCCTAAATGCAGGTCAGCCTGGTGTGTTTCATGGTAATAGAACCTACATTATGGACGATGATAATGGCCAAATTATAGAAACACACTCAATATCTGCCGGTTTAGACTACCCAGGAGTGGGGCCGGAGCATTCATTTTTAAAAGACATGAAAAGAGTGGAATATGTTGTGATAGATGATGAAGAGGCTCTCGATGCCTTTCATGATTTAACTCGATGTGAAGGTATTATGCCTGCTTTAGAGTCTAGCCATGCATTAGCACAAGGTAAAAAATTGGCACAAACATTGTCTAAAGATCAAATTATCATTGTTAATTTATCGGGTCGTGGTGATAAAGACGTACATACAATTGCGGCTTTAGAAGGGATTACAGTATGAGCCGGATAGCCTCTATTTTTAAGCAATTAAAAATAGATAATAAAACCGCATTAATTCCATATATTACTGCTGGCGATACGTCTATTAAATTAACAGAACAATTAATGGAAGGTTTTGTTAATGAAGGTGCTGATATTATTGAGTTAGGTATTCCATTTTCTGACCCAATGGCAGACGGCCCAACTATTCAGGCAGCGCATGAAAGGGCATTGCTAAATAATGTATCACTTAATGATGTTATGGATTTAGTAAAAAAGTTTCGTAAAAACAATAATGAAACGGGTATTGTTTTAATGGGCTATTTAAACCCAATAGAAAAAATGGGCTATAAAACATTTGCAACAAAAGCTTTTAACGCAGGGGTAGATGCGGTATTAACCGTAGACTTACCACCAGAAGAGGGTGACGAGTTTTGCCAAATAATGAAACAATTTAAAATTGACCCCATTTTTTTAGTAGCACCAACAACAACACCCGCTAGAATTGAGAAAATTAAAGAAAAAGCTTCTGGTTTTATTTACTATGTTTCTTTAAAAGGTGTTACGGGTTCGTCGAACTTAAATATTGATGAAGTTGCACTAAAATGCAAACAAATTAAAGCAACCATAAACTTACCAATTGGAGTAGGCTTTGGTATTAAAGATGCAACTTCAGCAAAGGCCGTTTCAAAAGTGTCGGATGCCGTAATTGTTGGCAGTGCACTTATTAATAAAATTGCGAATAATTTAAATAACAATAAACAAGCAATTGAGCAAACAAATAATTTAATGAAAGAGCTAAGACAAGCTCTTGATGACTAAGAAAATACACTATGAGTTGGTTTGAAAAATTACTGCCTTCGGTTATTAAAACAGAAGCAAAATCTAAAGGAACAAGTGTTCCAGAAGGGTTATGGACTAAATGCCCCAGTTGCAGTGCGGTGTTATACCGTGCAGAACTAGAAAGAAACTGTGATGTTTGTCCTAAATGTTCTCACCATATGCGTGTACGAGCTAGGTGGCGTTTAGAAAAACTTTTAGATGCTGAAAATAGAGTTGAAATTGCTCAAAATATAGAACCGATAGACGTACTAAAGTTTAAAGACAGCAAAAAGTATAAAGACCGCATAGTTCAAGCACAAAAAAACACCAATGAAAAAGATGCGCTAATCGTTATTCAAGGGAAAATAGACAATATCCCCGTTGTTACATGTGCGTTTGACTTTGCCTTTATGGGCGGTTCTATGGGGTCTGTAGTAGGTGAAAAGTTTTTTCAGGCTGCTAATGTGTGTTTAGAGCAAAATATTCCATTAATTTGTTTTAGTCAATCTGGTGGTGCTCGTATGCAAGAAGCGTTGTTATCTTTAATGCAAATGACAAAAACCAGTGCTGTGCTAAAACGCTTATCAAAAAGGAAAATACCTTATATTTCGGTATTAACCGAACCTACTATGGGTGGCGTTTCTGCAAGTTTAGCTATGTTGGGCGATATACATATAGCTGAACCCAAAGCTTTAATTGGTTTTGCAGGCCCACGAGTTATTGAGCAAACAGTTAGAGAAATTTTGCCAGAAGGTTTTCAGCGTTCTGAGTTTTTGTTAGAGCATGGCGCAATAGATATGATTGTTGATAGGCGTGAAATGAAACAAAAAATTGCTAAAATTTTAACCATGCTAGGTTGTAGAACAACGGGCTAAATTAGCCAGATAGCAATAACGTATAATTTCTTATTTAAGTAGAGCGATTATGCAAAACCCACATCCTCTCAATTATATAAATATAATCGACTATGAATGATTTGTATTCTTGGCTCAACTATCTCGAAAAGTTAAACCCTAATAAAATTGAATTAGGTCTTGAGCGAATACAAACCGTTTTTAGTCGTTTCAATATTACTAAAATCGCACCCAAAGTAATCGTTGTAGCCGGCACAAACGGCAAGGGGTCGACGATTAGCTACATAGAATCTGTGTTGCTTGCAGCGGGTTATAGCGTTGCTAAATATACGTCGCCTCATATATTTTCCTTTACCGAACGTATTGTTTTTAATAAAAAAGAAATTTCAGAAAAAAAGCTAGTTGAAGCACTAAATTATGTAAAAAAACATCAACAAGATACTAAGCTTAGTTATTTTGAATTTACTACACTTGCAGCTTTTTATAGTATTGCGCAACAAAAAATAGATGTCGCACTATTAGAAATTGGTTTAGGTGGGCGGTTGGATGCCGTTAACATTGCCAAACGAGACATTAACTTACTAACCAATATAGATTTAGATCATACTGAATGGTTAGGTGATACACGAGAAAAAATTGCAATAGAAAAAGTGGCCATTGCACAACAAGGTGTGCCTTTTTATATTGCAGAGCTTGATAAATTGAATGCTTTTGACGTTTTAAAAAATCAGAACCTATGTGAAACCAAATTTATTGGAAAAGACTTTACAATAAAAAACGATACTTATTTTGATGGTAAAGAGTCTATAAAGCTGAAGCAAGTTCCACCTTTAAAACATCAAAAAAATAATCTAGCCTTAGCCTTAACGGCACTTAATGAGCTAAAAAGAAGTGGCTATAAAATAAACAATGTACATATAAACCAAGGTATTAAAAATGCCGTGGTTTTTGCAAGACAAACTATTATTTATTTGGACGATAAAAAAATATTAGTTGATGCCGCTCACAATGAAGCCTCGGTAAGCGCATTGTCTGACTTTCTTGAAAGTAATAAGCACAAAAAAGTACATGCTGTTTTTTCGGTATCGGACGACAAAAATATATTAAAAATGGTTGCGAATATATCAGAACAAGTTGATAAATGGCATGTTGCGCCATTTGAAAACAAACGCAGTGTAAAAAAACAAAAGTTAAATGATGTATTTAGTCAAAATAGTTTAAAATACCAACTTTATGAATCCTTAGACTTGGCTTTTCAAAGTGCAAAAAAATCATTTGAAAAAGGTGAATTAATCGTTGTTTTTGGTTCATTTTTTGTTATTGATGAATTGCGAAAAGAGCTTCTTATCGAAAATTAGTTATGCTTAAAGAAATTAATATCAGACAAAGAATGTTGGGCGCAATAACGCTTATATCACTGGTAGTCATTTTTTTGCCGTTTATTTTAGACGGTGATGGGCTTAAACTAATAGTGCCAACGCCCGAAAAAATTGAAATACCAGCAGAAACACAGCCCAATATAAAAATAAATTCCGTCAAAGAAATTAAAGCAGTTATTGCTGAAAAGCATAGAGAGCTAGAAAAAGAAACTAAAAAAATAGCCGTACCAGAAAAACTAGAAAATAAAACAAAACTAAATTTAACGGCTTGGGCCATACAAATAGCCACGTATAAGAACGAAGAAGCGGCAAAAAATATTACTGAAAAGTTGTTAAATAAAGCTTTTACAGCTTATATAGAAAAAACGTCATCAAAAACATCTGTATTGTACAAAGTAAAAGTTGGACCCTTTCCAAATAAAAAAGAAGCAGATAAATTAGCAAAAAACATTGCGCGTCAACTTAAGGTTAAACCTTTAGTTATTCGTTACCCATAAAGCTGCAGAGGTAAACTTTGGCTATTGTAGACATGATTATTATTGGCGTTATTGTTCTTTCGGCTTTAATTAGTTTGATAAGAGGTTTTGTAAAAGAAGCTTTTTCATTAGGAACGTGGATAGTCGCTACCTGGGCTTCACTATTCTATTCTAAAAATGTGGCCGTATTTTTAACACCGTATATAGAAACGCCTTCTTTACAAAAAGCAGCAGCTTTTGTTTGTATTTTTATTGTGATATTGATTATTGGTGGTATTGCCAATTATATTGTAAGCACAATGGTTGATAAAACAGGCTTATCAGGAACAGATAAAATGATAGGTGTGGCTTTTGGTGGTGTAAGAGGATTATTAATTGTTGCAGTATTAGTAATGATTGTAGGTTTTTTCCCGGTTACCGAAGACGATTGGTATAAAAGCTCTACTCTAATACCTCACTTTATCTCTACTGCTGAAATGGTAAAAGAAAATTTACCGCCTGATATTGCAGAATATTTTAATTTTTTAAAGAAATAACAACCTGAGACCTTTGCACGATTAGCGAAAAGACAAGGTGTTTTCGCTTTGTAGCTTTCGTGCAAAGGTCTCAACCTAATTAATTCATAGGAAAAGCTATGTGCGGTGTAATTGGTATAATCGGAAATGGCCCTGTAAACCGTTATTTGTATGATGGTTTAACGCTACTGCAACATCGTGGGCAAGATGCTGCAGGCATAGCAACTTGTCATCACGGTAAGTTGTTTATGCGCAAGTCTTTAGGTTTAGTGAAGGATGTTTTTCGCCAAAAACATATGGAACGATTACAAGGCAATATGGGTATAGGTCATGTGCGTTATCCAACGGCTGGCTCATCTTCATCTGCCGAAGCACAACCGTTTTATGTCAATTCGCCTTACGGCATAATGATGGCACATAATGGCAACTTGACCAATTTTAAAGATTTGCAAAAAGAGTTGTTTGAAACAGATTTACGTCATATCAATACCCAATCAGATTCGGAAGTTTTATTAAACGTATTCGCTCATGAACTGCAACTAGGCATTGAAGGAACAAAGCTAAAACCCAAACAAATATTTGATGCGGTAACAAAAGTACATAAACGCTGCAGTGGCGGTTATGCCGTTATTTCTATGATTGCTGGACGAGGAATTGTCGGTTTTAGAGACCCAAAAGGAATAAGGCCATTTGTTATAGGAAAACGCAGTACATTATTAGGCGATGAATATATTTTGTCATCAGAAGACGTAGCATTACAAGCGCTTGGATATGAAAAAGTTAGGGATTTGGCACCAGGTGAGGCGGTCTTTATAGATATGGATGGCAAGATGCATACACAACAGTGCAGTGATGATTATGAATTGGCACCGTGTATTTTTGAATATGTTTATTTTGCACGTCCAGACTCCATTATAGATAATATATCTGTCTATAAATCTCGTCTGCGAATGGGCGAAAAATTAGCAGAAAAGATTTTAAAAACACATCCTAATCATGATATTGATGTAGTAATACCTATCCCAGACACCAGTAGAACATCGGCTTTAGAGTTAGCCAATGTTTTGGGGCTTAAATACCGTGAAGGTTTTATTAAAAATAGGTACATTGGTCGCACCTTTATTATGCCCGGTCAAAAACTTAGAAAAAAATCGGTTAGACAAAAATTAAACTCTATTGATTTGGAGTTTAAAGGTAAAAATGTTTTATTAGTTGATGATTCAATAGTTAGGGGAACAACCTCAACTCAAATAATTCAAATGGCTAGAGATTCTGGAGCTAATAAAGTTTATATGGCCTCGGCTGCACCACCCGTTAGGTACCCTAATGTTTATGGTATTGATATGCCAGCCGTATCTGAATTGATAGCGCACAATAGAACGGTAGAAGAAGTATCGGATGAAATTGGTTCAGATTGGTTAGTCTATCAAGACCTTGAAGATTTAATAGAATGCGTGAAGCAAGGCAACAAAAGCATTAAACGCTTTGAAGACAGTTGTTTTTCTGGTAAATATTTAACCAAAGAAGTTGATCAAAATTATTTAAAACAACTGGAACTTTTACGCAATGATTCTGTAAAAGATGAAACAGAAGAAGTTAAGGACGATAAAGAAGAAACAGATTCAACTCAAAATATAGGCATGTAAGTCAGTTCGATTTTAAATTATGACGAATACAGAACGCTTTATTGAAATTTCAATAATTTATAAAAAAATTTCAAAAAGTGTATTTTTTCATCACGATGAACCTTGGCTTTGCGTTTTAGAGAAAGCGCAAAATATGTTCGTAATGCATCAATCAAAAATAATAACCACCTATCGTATCTCTACGTCGTTAAATGGCTTAGGTTGTCTAAAAGACAGCTTTAAAACACCAACAGGGTTACACTTTATTGCCAATAAAATTGGTCAGGGTGTAAAAAAAAATAAAATATTTAAAGCCCGAAAAGAAACAGATGAATACGCTGACATTACTTTAGACAACACATCATCAAATGTAGATTTAATTACCTCCAGAATACTTAGACTGAGTGGCTTAGAGGTAGGGAAAAATTTTGGAGAAAATGTAGACTCTTATCGGCGCTATATATACATACACGGAACCAACGAGGAAGGGCTAATAGGTAAAGCCGTATCACACGGATGCATACGAATGAACAATAATGATGTTATCCAATTGTTCGATGTTACTTCAGAACAAACACTGGTTTATATCCATTAAATGCACTATGAAAAACTTCTTAAAAACCCCTGTTTTCGTCGACCCCTTGCTTATTTTATTAACCTTTTCACTTTTACTTGTAAGCAGGCAAACCTATAGCATTGATAACAGTGAGATGATTAAGCTTGAGTGTGAAAAAATAGCCAAAAAATTATCCAGTGTATCGCTTCAAGACTGTACAAATGCTCACTTTTCAGCAGCAGATATAGTTACTAAAAATAAACAAGCTTTACTGTATAAAGTTTATCCGCCATTAACAAAACGCAAACCTCAGGCAAAAATATTATTAATAGGTGGTATTCATGGTGATGAATACTCGTCAATAAGTGTGGTATTTAAATGGCTAAAAAAGCTCGATAAACACCATTCAGGATTGTTTCATTGGAAAGTTATACCTTTACTAAACCCCGATGGTTTATTACAAAAAAAATCACAACGAATGAACGCAAATGGGGTTGATCTTAACCGTAATTTTGCCACTCCAGGTTGGCAAACCAAGTCACAAAACTATTGGTTAAATAGGGTGAAAAAAGATCCAAGGCGATTCCCAGGTAAATTTGCATTAAGTGAGCAAGAAACCCAATGGTTAGCATCAGAAATTGAAAATTTTAAACCGGATGCTATTATTTCAGTACATGCACCATTTGGTATTTTAGATTTTGATGGCCCCAAAAAGCCACCTGATAAATTTGGTTATTTACATTTGAAATTATTAGGAACATACCCAGGTTCATTAGGTAACTATGCAAGTACAGTAAAAGGTATTCCTGTAATAACAATAGAGCTACCCTATGCAGGGATAATGCCCTCAAATCATCAAATATCGAAAATATGGGTTGATTTAATAAAATGGTTGAAAAAAAATATTAAGACTTAATATTAGCTACAAGATAATTAACCCATCGAGATATTTGCACAATTAGCAAAAGGTCTCGTTATTAAAGAATAAAAGTGATGAGTAATAATAAAGACAGTTTTGACGATAACGTATTAGTTGCACCCAGTAAACCAAAGCTAAAGAAACCAAAAATGTATCAGGTTGTCTTAGTAAATGACGACTATACGCCTATGGAATTTGTTATAGAAATTCTGGAAAGTTTTTTTAGCCATGAAAGGCATCAGGCAACAAAAATAATGCTCAATGTGCATAAAAAAGGTAAGGGTGTTTGTGGTATATTTTCTAAAGATGTCGCAGAAACAAAAGTGATGCAAGTCAACCAGTTTTCTCGAGAAAATCAGCATCCACTATTATGTGAGATGGAAGTTAGCCAATAGCAACGCTACAAATTGGAGCTAAAAAATGATAAGTAAAGAATTGGAAGTAACCCTAAACCAAGCTTTTTCAGAAGCTAAAGATAATCGGCATGAGTTTATAACGGTTGAGCATTTATTATTAGCCCTTTTAGATAACCCAACCGCTTACGCCGTAATCAGTTCTTGTGGTGGAAACATTGAAGCCTTGCGAATTGAGCTAGAGGATTACATAGATCAACACACCCCTTATTTAGAAAAAGAAGATACACGTGAAACACAGCCAACATTAGGCTTTCAACGCGTATTACAAAGAGCCATATTTCACGTCCAATCCTCAGGAAAACCCGAAGTTAGTGGTGCCAATGTACTTATTGCCATATTTGGTGAAAACGAATCTCAAGCGGTTTATTTTTTAAACAAACAAAATGTTTCTCGATTGGATGTGGTTAATTTTGTCTCTCATGGTATTTCAAAAATTGATGAAAACGAGGAACTTTCTGAGCATGATCAAATTGAATATGACGGCGAAAAACCAGAAAAAGAAGAATCATTATTAGATCAATTTTCGGTAAACCTAAATAAAAAAGCAGAAGAAGGGTTGATTGACCCGCTAATAGGAAGAGAGAAAGAGGTTGAGCGTACTATACAAACCTTATGCCGTCGTAGAAAAAACAATCCCTTATTGGTTGGTGATGCAGGTGTGGGTAAAACAGCAATAGCCGAAGGTTTAGCTAAAAAAATTATAGATAAAGAAGTCCCCGACGTATTGGCTGATGCCACTATTTTTTCTTTAGATTTAGGTTCATTGGTGGCAGGTACCAAATACAGAGGTGATTTTGAGAAACGTTTAAAAGGCATTTTAAAAGAACTCAAAGCAATAAAAGGTTCTGTGCTATTTATAGATGAAATACACGTAATGATAGGGGCAGGGTCTGCCTCTGGTGGCGTGATGGATGCATCAAACTTAATTAAGCCGGTGTTAGCAAATGGTGAGTTAAAGTGTATCGGCTCGACAACATTTAAAGAGTATCGTGGCATTTTTGAAAAAGATCATGCATTAACAAGGCGTTTTCAAAAAATTGATGTGGATGAACCCTCAGTTGAAGATACCTTTAAAATATTAAAAGGTTTAAAGCCACATTACGAAAGCCATCATGATGTTCATTACACCATTAGTGCTTTAAAGTCGGCTGCAGAATTGTCAAATAAATACATTAATGACCGTTTACTGCCCGATAAAGCAATCGATTTAATAGACGAAGCGGGTGCTTATAGGCAGCTGCAACCGGTTTCTGCTAGGAAAAAAAGTATAAACCATACCGATATTGAATCAATAATAGCCAAAATAGCTAAAATACCGCCAAAAACGGTGTCCAAATCTGACAAAGATATTATTGCAACGTTAGAGCGTAATTTTAAATTAATGATTTACGGCCAAAACGAAGCGGTAGAAGAAGTGGTAGACACTATAAAAATGTCTCGTTCAGGTTTGGATGAGGACGAAAAACCAACCGCATCATTTTTATTTGCAGGGCCAACAGGTGTGGGTAAAACAGAAGTTTCACGTCAACTGTCTAAACTGTTAGGTATAGAGCTTGTACGTTTTGATATGTCAGAATATATGGAAAGTCATACCGTATCTCGGTTAATAGGCTCACCACCGGGTTATGTAGGTTTTGACCAAGGTGGTCTATTAACCGAGGCGGTTACTAAAAACCCACATTGTGTATTGTTATTAGACGAAATAGAAAAAGCACACCCCGATATATTTAATATTTTACTGCAGGTGATGGATCACGGTACCTTAACTGATAATAATGGACGAAAAGCCAATTTTAGAAACGTTATTTTAATTATGACCACCAACTCTGGCGCAGTAGAAATGACCCGAAATACGATGGGCTTTACTAAGCAAAATCATTCGGTGGATGGCTTAGGTATTATTAAAAAGCATTTTTCACCAGAATTTAGAAACCGTTTAGATAAAATTGTTCAATTTTCACCGTTGAGCTTTAAACATATATCTAAAATAGTAGATAAGTTTATTATTCAATTAGAATCTAAACTAGAAGATAAAAATGTAACCTTATCTTTTTCTGAAGAGGCGCGAGCATGGCTAGCCAAAGAAGGTTACGATGAAGCAATGGGTGCAAGACCAATGGAGCGAGTCATTCGTGAAAATGTGAAAAAACCTTTAGCAGATTTGATTTTGTTTGGAGACTTACAAAAAGGTGGAAATGCAGAAGTAATTTTAGATGAAGCTGGTGAAAAATTGGTACTTAAAACGGTAACTAACAGTGATAGTAAAAAACTAGAAACAGTTAGTTAAAAAAACTTTTTTAGAATGTTGCTTTATCTGGCTCTAAAAACAATACGTCCTTTTGTCAGGTCGTAAGGCGTTAGCTCAACTTTAACGTTGTCACCTGTTAAAATCCTGATGTAGTGTTTTCTCATTTTGCCAGAAATGTGTGCAGTAACAACGTGACCATTTTCTAATTCAACTTTAAATGTTGTGTTAGGAAGGGTTTCTACTACCGTTCCTTCCATTTCGATATGATCTTCTTTAGCCATTGATTACTCAGTATTTTTATAAAGAATGCAATTATCAATAATCCGAGCTAATAAGCAAGCTTTTTATAAGAATTATGCCTATAAAAAAATTAAGCGATTAACTGTAGACGAAAAAAAAGCGCTCAAAAGAGCGCTTTTTTGTTTAACTAGAAAGCTCTTTCAAGCAATCTTGGTCAATTCAAATTAATGAACTGTGGTTAAACCTAAAGAATGCCAAGCATTCATACCAGTACGGTAGTACTTTAATTTAGACTCTGGGTATCCTAATGCTAATAAAGCTCTTATTGCCGCAGGAGACTGACCACACCATAAACCATTACAGTATAGGTATAATGTTTTAGCTTTACTAAAGTTTAATACGTCGTCTTGCTCGGTAACGCCAAATTGACTGGTTAAAATGTCAATAACAGCACCAGGGTCTTTAGCAACGGCTTTAGAGTTGACTGTGTTAAATGGAATGTTTACAGCAAAAGGAATTTTTCCACCTTTAGCCGCTGTTGTCCATACAGGAGTACGAGAATCGATAAGCAATTTTGTTGTATCGCCTTTAGCAATGTCACGTGCAGCGTTAATGATGTCAAGTTCTGAAATTGTTTCTACAGCTGCGGCACCAAATGGGCGAGTAGGCTGAATACAAAAAGGAGGACAAGGGCGTGAAGTTTTTGTAAACGCTTTGTGGATGGTAGCTGAATTATCTTGGTTACGAGAGATAGTGTGCTTGCCACCATCTGTGTCAGTAAAAGATACAGCGCCAACTGAAGGTGTAATTCCAACAGGTTTAGCCATAGCTACGTTTGCAAATAACATACAACCAGAAACAGCTGCAGTTAGTAAAGTTTTATTAATTTTCATTAATGATTTCTCCGGGGTAAAAAGCGCACCGTCAAAAAGGTCAGGTGCAAAGTAAAATTGTTATATTAATTTAAGTGTTAATCGCACTCTGGTTCTTCACCAGGTTTTGGGGCATCTTCATCTTCATCTTCTGCAAAAGTAACAGAATGAATACCAGAATCGATAGGGTTGTATTGAGCACTGGCACTAAAAGAGGCCAGTGAAATAAGTAAAGCAAATAAAGATGTATAAAGTAATTTCATTTATATGTCCCTTAGTAGGTATAAAGTTGATGAACGAATTATGCCAGATTGAATGGTAAAAACAACATTTATTGTTGCTTGTTGTCAAAAACTAACAATGTTGTTATTTTGTGCAATTTTACTTTTGCTAAGGTTGCCGCTGTTGATTAATGACACTCTGAATAACGAAGTTGTCTTGAAAAAAAACGGTAAAATCTCGGTAATACCAGCGAGTGATGGCGGGTTTACCAATAGATGGCGATTTATTGTTTGGAGAACCATAAGAACGGATTACTTGTTTTTTCGACTGTCCTCGAAATGGACCGTAAGAAATGTCCGATGGATTCTCATTATAGATAGTGATATTGCCACCTTTAATAACTTTGTTGGCAAAACTAAAAGAAGAAAATAACAGAACGATTAGAATAATGATTGTCTTAGTCATAAATGTAAAAACCCTGAATTGAAGAACTATCAGTTTTAATAATGAAGGGAGTAGTAGATAATACACTTTTTTAAAATTAAAATAAATTATGTTCCAACCATTTACGCTATTTGTTGGTGTTAGATACACCAAAGCAAAAAGACGCAATAATTTTATTTCATTTATTTCATTAGTTTCTATGATGGGCATAGCGCTTGGAGTAATGGCGCTTATCACCGTGTTATCTGTGATGAATGGTTTTGAAAAAGAAGTAAGGGATCGAATATTAAGTATGGTTTCTCATGTGACCATTACCAATTACCAAGGCCCTATAAAATATTGGGAGGGGCTGGCTGATATTGCATCTGACAATAAACATGTTATAGGGGTTGCACCCTATACAGAAGGGCAAGTGATGTTGGTTAATGGCGATAAAGTAACCGGTGCTTTAATACGCGGTATTGTCCCAACAGAAGAGCCAAAGGTAAGCGAAATAGACCAAAGCATGAAGATAGGCGAATTGGTTGACTTAAAAAAGGGTGACTATGGCATAGTTTTAGGACACGAACTAGCACGTTTTTTACGTATTTCAGTGGGTGAAAAAGTGACAGTAGTAACGCCCCAAGCCAATATTACACCCGTTGGTATGATTCCCCGAATCAAACGCTTTACAGTAAAAGGTATATACGAAATAGGCATGTACGAGTATGACCGTACAATGGCAATTATCCATATTAATGATGCAGGAAAGTTATTTAGGCACAAAGACAAAGTGACAGGAGTACGTTTAAAACTTGATGACCTATTTAATTCACGACTGGTTAAAAGTCAATTAGAGCAAAAAATAGACATACAGTATTGGATAAGTGATTGGACTAAAAAGCATGCCAATTATTTTAAAGCAGTAAAAACAGAAAAAGCCGTTATGTTTATTATTCTAATGTTAATCATTGCGGTGGCCGCGTTTAACATTGTGTCTACTTTAGTGATGATGGTGACCGACAAACTTTCTGACATTGCGATTTTAAGAACACTGGGCGCATCACCTAATCAAATAATGCAAATATTTTTAGTACAAGGCGTAATGATAGGCATTATAGGCACCATTATTGGTGTTTTATTGGGCGTAACATTGTCACTTAATATAGATACCATTGTGCCAGCTATAGAACAGCTGTTTAATACACAATTTTTACCTGCAGAACTTTATTATATTAGTAGTGTGCCATCAGATTTAAAACAACAAGATGTCATAAAAATCACCTTTATTTCTTTAGCTATTTCCATCATTGCTACTTTATACCCCGCCTATAGAGCATCGAGAGTAGACCCTGCGGAGGCATTACGCTATGAGTGATATTATTATAGAAGCAACAGGCATAAATAAAACATTTTCTGACGGAAAATTAGACGTAAATGTATTAAAAGATATTAATTTAACCATAAAAAAAGGCGAACAGCTTGCCGTAATAGGTTCGTCTGGCAGTGGTAAAAGTTCTTTATTGCAGTGCTTAGGTGGTTTAGATGAACCAACCAGCGGAACGGTTTTATTAAATCAACAAAACTTCTATCAATTGTCAGAAAAAAACCGCGGTTTGGTACGTAATAGCCAGCTTGGTTTTGTTTACCAGTTTCATCATTTACTGCCAGAGTTTAGCGCATTAGAAAATGTTGCCATGCCACTGCTTATACGTAAAATGAGCAGTAAAGATGCTGCAAAACAAGCAATTTCGATGTTAGAGCGCGTGGGATTAGGGCATCGTGTTCATCATAAACCGGCGGAGCTTTCTGGCGGAGAGCGGCAAAGAGCAGCAATAGCTCGGGCATTGGTAACTAACCCTGCTTGTGTATTGGCAGATGAACCAACTGGAAATTTAGATAGCGACACCGCGGAGCAAATTATTCAGTTATTTTTTGAATTGAATCAATCCATAGGCACCAGTTTAATAATAGTGACGCACGACCACACAATAGCTAAACAAATGCAACGCACAGCCAAAATAGAAGACGGCGTTTTAGCCTATTTAGATAATTAAGATACTAAGCTTGCAGGGTGGGTAATGAGCGTTTTAAGATGATTTTGTATGAAAACTACGAAGTTAAAGTTTTGCGTTACATTGGTTTCAAAAAGACACACAAAAAGTAAATGCTTTTATTTGCGTGTAAAGCGTTTTGTTTTTGGGTTTTAGTGTTGTCAAAATTGACGTTAATCAGGTGTTCCTTAGGCAACTCATGTTCTATAAAGAAGTGGAGAAACCCACCTCTTTATTCTAGCTTTTAGCCAAACATATCATCTGTAATGTTTTTATACCAATTTTCAGTATAAAGCGCTTCTAATGCACGGTTGCCATCTTTTGGTGTTAAACCGCCAGAACCCTTAACTTTAGATACTTTACCTTCTTTTAGGTCATAAACCATCGCAACAGAAATACCATAATCAGGCGCAATTAAGCTGTAGCAGGTATTAACCCAGCTTGGCTGATCTAAATCTGCACCGTTTAGTAAAGCAACTACCGCAGCTGCACATGTTTTACCTTCTGAGTTAGCTGCGTAACCGGATTTTGGTAGTGGCGATTGAATGGCAGCATCTCCAATAACGTGAATGTTTTTCATAATGGTAGACTCCCAAGTGACATGGTCTACAGGACACCAACCAGAATCATCCGTTAAGCCTGCATGGCTTGCAATCCAACCCGCTTTTTGAGCAGGAATGACATTAAGCACATCGGCTTTAATAGTATCAAAATCGGTAATAACTGTTTTGCTGTCCACATCAATTCGATCTACTTTTGAGTGCTGCTGATACTCAATCATATCGCCATATAGCTCTTTCCAACCTTGCTTAAATAGCCCTTGTTTAGAAAACTTACCTTTTCCGTCGATAGCAATAATTTTAGATTTTGGTTTGTGTTTTTTAAAATAATGCGCCACCATAGAAATACGTTCTCCAGGGCCTGGAGGGCATCTAAATGGATTAGGTGGCGGAGCGATAACAAATGTTCCGCCATCAGGCATGGCCATTAATTGATCTCGTAAAAGGGTGGTTTGTTGTCCAGCCTCCCAAGCATGCGGTACTTTATTAACATCAGATGCTTTGTAACCTTTATGGACTCCTCCGTCTTCCCATCTAAAAGCGATACCAGGAGAAACAATTAGCCGATCATAAGCAAGGGTGGCACCACTTTTAGTTTTAACCAGTTGCTTTTCAGCATCAATATCGGTCACCCAATCGTGAAGAACGTTAATTCCACGGGCAGAAAGGCCATCGTAGTTATGAGTAATGCTCTCAATATTGCGAAGCCCACCAACTACCCAGTTAGAGCCGGGGCAAGTAACGTATGTTTTTTTAGCTTCTATAAGTGTTACTTCAATTGAAGGGTCAAAATGATTTATATATTTTGCAGCGGTAGCACCACCAAAACCGCCACCAATGACGATAACTTTAGCTTTTCCTGCCGATTTTTTATTTCCACTTGTGTTGCAACCTGCTAGTAATAATCCTGCACCAGAAGCACCTAAAACATTTATAAATTGACGTCTTGTAAAGTTTGACATAGATTTTTCCTTATTTTAAATTCGAAAAGTATTGGGCAACAGCATCAATTTCACTATCAGTATAGCCTTTAGCAATGCGATTCATAATCGTGCCTGGACGCTTATCATTTTTAAAAGCCTTCATTTGAGAGGACATAACGGTGGCGTTCATACTTTTTAATGAGGGTGCCGCACCTTTACTGACACCATCAAAACCATGACAACCCATGCACGTTACTCCAATTGTTCGCCCAAGGTTGTCTTTAGACAAATCACCTGCTTGGGCTGCACCGGCTGTTAAACCTAAAGACAAAAACAACGTCATTAGTAGTTTGTTTTGTTTCATATTAAATCCTCTTTTATGATCGTTTTAAAATAAAATTTTATTTTCTGTCCTAAAAGCTATAGCCTTAGGGCAATAAAGTAATAAGACGAGAGCGTATTATATATACATATTGGTATATATAAAAGGGAAGGGGTAGAAAAATATTAAGAAATAATAAAAGCTGTAGGGCTAAAGAGCCGTATCCGCTTAAAAAAATAAGCATGGGTAGTTGAGCGTTATATGGGGTAAGTTTCTATTTTAACGTTGTTAAATATTGTTAATATAGCGTTTTTTATTCATATAAAACCGAAACGTTAAATTGATAACAGGGCAAGGGGTCGACGATTTAGGCATATTTTTAGTGCTAGATAAATAGGCAAAGTGTTTAAAAATTTATGTAGATAATCCAAAGCTACCTGTAATTTTTGTCAGTGCTTAAACAAATTGAAATCAAAAAAAAATTAGTCTTAGTAGTCAAGCTAAAAAAATATCCAAAACTATTGCCTACATGGATGTAGGTACACAGAATTGCTTGGAGCATTATGCGTGCGACCCCTTGCCTAGTTATCGGTTTCGTTTATATGCAAAGCCATCGCCTCGGCTATTTTAATACCATCAATAGCGGCAGACATTATGCCCCCAGCATACCCTGCGCCTTCGCCAGCGGGGTATAAACCTTTGGTATTAATACTTTGTAAATCTTTACCGCGTTTTATGCAAATGGGCGATGATGTGCGGGTTTCTACCCCCGTTAATAGTGCGTCGTTTAGCGCAAAGCCTTTAATTTTATTATTAAAAGCAGGGATGGCTTCACGCAAAGCCGCTATACAAAAATCGGGTAGGGCTTGGCTTAAGTCGGTTAATTTTATGCCCGGCTGAAAAGAGGGTTCGATTTGTCCTAACTCGGTAGATGTTTTACCGTTTAAAAAATCGCCTACTTTTTGTGCCGGTGCGTCATAATTTTTACCACCTAAAACAAAGGCGTTTTGTTCTAACTTGCGTTGCAACTCTATGCCAGCTAGTGGGTCACCTGGGTAATCGCTTGGTGTTATACCTACTACTACGGCACTGTTGGCGTTACGTTCACTGCGTGAGTATTGGCTCATGCCGTTGGTTACCACACAATGCTCTTCGGAGCTTGCCGCTACCACTTGCCCGCCAGGGCACATGCAAAAACTGTACACAGAACGGCCATTTTTACAATGGTGTACTAGCTTGTAATCGGCTGCGCCTAAAATTTCGTTTCCTGCATTGTTGCCAAACCGTGCTTGGTCTATGGCGCTTTGTTTGTGCTCTATTCTAAAGCCGATAGAAAAGGGTTTTGCCTCTATATATACACCGTTGTTTTGTAATATTTTAAATGTATCCCTAGCGCTATGACCTATAGCTAATGCAATGTGATTGGACTGTATTTTTTCACCGTTGGTTAAAGTTAGCCCTGTAATTTGTCCATCATTTATTTCAAAGTCTTCTACGCGGGTATTAAAACGAACTTCGCCACCCAGATTTATAATTTTGGCGCGCATTTTTTCCATCATAGAAACTAATCTAAAGGTGCCAATATGCGGTTTACTAACAAATAATATTTCGTCAGGTGCGCCCGCTTCTACAAACTCGCTTAGTACTTTACGCCCGTACTGTTTTGGGTCTTTTATTTGGGTGGCTAATTTACCGTCACTAAATGTACCTGCGCCACCTTCACCAAATTGCACGTTAGATTCGGTATTGAGTTTTTTATCACGCCAAAACCCCCATGTATCTTTAGTGCGTTCGCGTACTTTTTTACCGCGTTCTAACACAATAGGTTGGTAGCCCATTTGTGCCAGTAATAACGCCGCCATTAAACCGCAGGGGCCAAAACCAATAACAATTGGACGGTTAGTAACGGTGCTTGGTGCTTGGCAAACAAACTGATAGTTTAAATTGGGGGTGGCTTTAATTAATTGGTGGTTGTTAAATTTTTTTAATATGTCCGCATTGTTAGTTGTATCAATATCTAATGTATAAATTAGTAAAATGGCCCGTTTTTTTCTAGCGTCGTAACCGCGTCTAAAAACATTTATTGTTACTAATTGTTGCAGATTAATTTTTAGAGTTGATAAAACCATGTCGTTTAATGCTTGCTCGTTATGGTCTAAAGGCAGTTGTATATTGGATAAACGAATCATGGTAATGAGTGAAAAAATAAAACGATTATTTTACGGTAATAATGAAACGAATATTACTTTATAACAGTCGTACCCTAATCCTCATATAGAAAATATAAAATTGCCACAATCCTTTAATGCACCTAGTAAAACTAAAAATCGTCTCATCACCAATAAGGTGACCACGACGTTTTCAGTTTCCCTATACACATTAAATGATTACACCCTTTTCACATTTCTATATGAGGGTTAGGGTTATAAAAATGTTTTGAAATATAAGACGATAAATGTGACACTACAACTTTAATTATGGATGGGTTAAGAGAATGGTTTTAAACAAAAAAACAATTAATTGGTTATTTATTGGTATTGCCGCATTGGCATTAACTGCATGTGGCAGTGATGGCCCAACCAAAGTAGAAAGTGACTTGGGGTTAGATGATGCACCAGACTGGGTGAACGAGGGCAGCCAAGCATTAAATACAGACGAAGGACGTTTAATACACGGAGTAGGTGAAGCGGCCAATATTGGCAATGTATCGTTACAAAAAAATGCGTCAGACAACCGTGCCAGAGCAGAAGTGGCATCGGTTTTAGGTGTATTTATTGATAACGTTTCAGAAGACTATTCATCGTTTAAAGGTAAAACATCAACAGTTGATATTTCGCGTGTATTAAAAACCAAAACCAAAGCACTCATGTCGGGTGTGCATATTATTGCCCGCTGGGTAGATGAAGATACAAAGCGTGTTTATTCACTTGCCGAGTTGGATTTAGAACAAGTGAAAAAAGTAATTAATGGCACAACGGCATTCCCTGCTAATTTTAAAAACTACATGCAAAAAAGTGGCGATAACGTGTTTAATAATTTTGTAAATAAAGGACAGTAAAAATGGACGTAAAAAAAATAATTGCAGGGCTATTTGTAATCGCGTTAAGCGCATGTTCTAGCCCCAAAGAAGTACAACGAATAGATGCAGGTTCAACCACCGATTTAAGCGGAAACTGGAACGATACCGATTCGCGCTTAGTATCTAAAGAAATGATTGCAGACGTATTAGCACGCCCTTGGTATAACGACTTTATGCGTGCAGAAGGTGACAGACCGGTAGTAATTGTTGGCACAGTTAGAAACAAAAGCCATGAACATATTAATGTTAATACCTTTATTTCAGACATGGAACGCGAATTGATAAACTCTAATAAAGTGGACTTTGTCGCCTCTAAAGAAGAACGTGTAGAGCTACGTGGCGAGCGTAAAGACCAAGAGTTAAATTCGTCTGAAGAGACCAAAAATGAAATGGGTGAAGAAGTCGGTGCAGACTTTATGTTGTCTGGCCAAATTAACTCCATTTTTGACACCATAGAAGGCGAGCAAGTACGTTTTTATCAGGTAGATTTAACCATGATTAATATGGCCAATAACCGTAAGGTATGGCTAGGTCAAAAGAAAATTAAAAAAACAATCAGTCACGACTCTATACGACCTTAGTAAAAATAAGAACCCACAATTAACTAATGAAGGTTCTTTTAATCTTTTTAATAGGGATTATTACGTCCTCGTGCGCCAGTTATTCTCAACGCATTGCCAACTCGCAAATAGACCTATACAACAATAACCCCCGTGCGGCCTTAGCTAAAATTGAAAAACAATTGCCCAATGTTAACGAACTGGTTTTGCGTGAATTAAATTTAGCCATTTTAAATAGACAAATAGGCCAATTTAAAAAAAGCAATCAGCATTTTGAAACCGCCAAGTTTAAAGCCGACTTGTTAAGAGGCGTAAGTGTCAGCGACCAACTGCAAGCGGTGGCGGTAAATGATGAAACCATCGAATACCAAGGTGAAAACTACGAACAACTATTTATACACGGCTTTTCTGCACTCAATTATTTAGATTTAGGCCAACCAGACAGTGCGCGTGTAGAGATGTTGCAAGCTCAAGAAAAAATGAAACAGTGGGGCAAACCCGAAGCAGGAACGGGCGGTTATTTATGGGTTAAATACTTAGCCGGCGTTATTTACCAGCAATTGGACGAGTTTGATAACGCCATTATTTCGTACAGGCAAGTGGTAGAAAGCTTAAAAGCACTGGATAAAACCGTACCTGTTTTTTTACAAAAAGATTTAGTAAAACTAACCAAACAACAAGGTTTAACAGACGAATCTAACCGGTGGCTAAAAGAGTTTAACTTGCCAACAGTAAAGCCTAATGAAAATACTAGCGAAGTGGTGGTGTTATTTTTTAATGGTTTAGCACCGTTAAAACGCAGTCATCATTTACCCACATTTAGCCACGATGCAGGTAAAAATATTAATATTGCTCTGCCTTATTATCCCGCGCCTAAAAATTCCATTCAAACAGCCCTATTATCTTTAAATAAACAAACCACAAAAACACATGTATTGGCATCGGTTAATACTTTAGCAAGGCAAACGCTAAACGATGAAATGGCAGGCATTATTACCCGCGCATTAGTACGTAAAGCGGTAAAAAGTAAAATAGTGGGCGAGCTAGATAAAGAAAATAACAATATGTTAAGTTTAATTTCTCGTATTGCTGCAGTCGCAACAGAACACGCAGATACCCGAAGTTGGCACACCTTACCGTTTGATATACAAATAGCAAGGTTTGCAACAACTGCGGGTAAGCATACACTCACTGCCCAGTTTAAAGATTACAAAGGTTTTGTGGGTGCAAAAAAACAAATTAAACAATTTGACTTGAAAGCCGGTCAAATTAAAGTCGTTAGCTTTCATTGGGTTAACCCCTTTGACTATGGAGTAAAAAGAAAATGAAAAATAGTTTATTAATGCCAATACTGGTTTTACTCGCTTCATGTGCTGGGTCAGAATTAGTGCGCGAAGACGTAGGCGACTATGACTTAAACGAATATTTAGTAGGCACAGGTGTAGCCGATAACGAAGCCGGTGCAAAACAACGCGCACGGTCAGATTTGGCAAAAATATTTGAGATAGAAGTAAAAGAAGATACCAGCGATAAAAGTGAGTTTAAGTCTGGCGTTAAAGGCATTAATAAAAATTGGCAAATTAACCGCAATATATCAACCTACACCAATAAAGTACTAAACGGTGTGCAAATCGCCTCGGTAAAAAAAGATGAAAAAACAGCCCAATATCGTGCCGTAGCAATTTTACCTCGCTCGCAAGCATCCTCATCTTTGCGCCAACAAATAAATCAAATAGATGCAGACATAAACCGCCATCTTTCAAGTGCATCATCTACCAATGACAAACTACAAAGCATTCGTTTTTATTATCAAGCGTTACAAAAACAAAAACAACGCGACGAATTACAAAAAGCCTTGGTGGTTATAGACGTTGATGGAAAAGGGTTACCATCTACATTAAGCCTTAACCAAATTGCGCAAAAACTTAGCAATGCCATTAAACGTATCAATATTAGTGTGACCGTTAATGGCAAAGCTGCCATTAATATTGGTAAAGTGGTTAGCTCTGCACTGGCTAATGTGGGCGCGACGGTGGTTAATGAGGGCGCATTTGTTTTGCAAACCGCTATAAAAGTTCACGACTTAGGAATCATTCAAGATTGGAACTGGTATAAAAGTTTAGTTTCACTAACGCTAAACGACCTAAATCGTCGACCCCTTGCTCAAAAACAAGTAACGGTAAAAGTGGCGGCTTTAGATAAGGGGTCTGCAAAACTGAAATTAGAAAAAAAATTACAAAGCCAAACAGAAAAAGCGCTTTTAAATATGCTATTAGGTAAATAAAGCGTGTTATCTATTTTAAGCAATGGCGAATATTTTTTGTTTACCATAATTATTGTCGCATTAATTTGCTCGTTAACGTTTCACGAATACGGCCATGCCATAGTGGCTTATTGGTATGGCGATAATACGGCCAAAGAACAAGGCCGATTAACACTCAACCCTATTGCTCATATAGACCCGTTTGGTTTAGCAATGGTGGTTTTGGTCGGTTTTGGTTTCGCCAAACCCGTCCCCGTAACCACGTCTCGTTTAAATTCTCGGTGGGCAATGGGGGTGGTGTCATTTGCAGGGCCATTTATGAATTTATTGTTGGCAATTGTAACCATCAATCTTTACGTTTACGGTGTTTCGCAAGAATGGTCATTCTTTTTAAGTGACTCAGCTCAGTATTTTTTTGTTTATTTAGCGATGATTAATTTAATACTAATGGCGTTTAATTTAATACCGCTTGGGCCATTAGACGGACATTACATATTGCCGTATTTTTTACCTAAAAACGTATCCATTCGTTACCAAATACTTAATGCAAAATACGGTACTTATGCATTTATAGGGCTAATTTTATTAAGCATATTGGGCGTGCCAGTATTTACTTATGTACTCGACGTTGGTCGGTTTTTATTGCCCTATATCGTATTCATAAGCTAAATTTTATTGGTAAAGACAAAGTGAGAACTTTGTACGAAAGCTACAAAGCTAAACTTCTGTTTTATTTTTCTTACAGGGCGTAGCTAAGCAATTTAATACAGAAGTAAGTAACGCTTCGTACTCAAATGGTCAGGTATTTGGTATATGTGACCATTTTTTGTGCAAAATTCCTTGTCTTTTGACTAATCGCGAATAAATCTTAAAATGTTTCAAAAAACAATGCACCGTAAATGTGCGGTCTATCCATTTTGGAGTTGTATTGGTCTTGCCTTTAATAATTTATAATGCGTATAAATCAATTAAATCATGTGCTTACTTACCGTTATTAAAATAAAAGTATTTGTGGCACATATTTTGCTTTAATCAATAGTAATAATTTTATTTTGGACAAACCTTATGAAACAAAAACTGGTTGTTATCGGTAACGGTATGGCAGGGATGAGAACGGTTGAAGAGTTATTAAAGCTTGAGCCGGACATGTATGACATTACCGTATTTGGTGATGAACCTTATGGAAACTATAACCGTATTTTGTTATCGCTAGTGTTGTCTGGTGAAAAAAACAACGATGAAATTTTAATTAACGAAGTGCAATGGTACGCCGATAACAATATTACTTTGCACGCGGGTAAACAAATTACCAAAATAGACCGTGTTAATAATAATGTATCGTGTGATGACGGAACGTCTGCCGATTATGACCGTTTATTAATTGCCACAGGTTCTAAGTCGTTCATTATTCCGCTACCGGGTGCAGACTTACCTGGCGTTATTGGTTTTAGAGACATTGCCGATGTTGAGACGATGTTAACGTCTGCAAAAAATGATAAAACGGCGGTTATTATCGGTGGTGGTTTATTAGGTTTAGAAGCTGCCAACGGCTTAATGAAACAAGGCATGGACGTGACCGTGGTGCATATTTTAGACAGCTTAATGGAGCGCCAGTTAGACGAAGCTGCGTCTGGCATGTTGTTAAAGTCACTTATAGAACGCGGCATGAAGTTTCGTATGAGTGCATCTACCCAAAGTATAGAAGGCGACGGTAAAGTAGAGCGTATTAATTTTGCCGAAGGCGACAGTATAGATACAGATTTGGTGGTAATGGCAGTGGGCATTAGGCCCAATATACAATTAGCAAAAGACGCAGGCATACATTGCGAACGCGGTATTGTGGTTAACGACAGCCTGCAAACATTTGACCCTAAAATATACGCCATTGGCGAATGTGTGCAACACCGTAACGAGGTTTATGGTTTGGTTGCACCGTTGTTTGAAATGTCTAAAGTGTGTGCTAATCATTTAGCCGGTTTAGGCTACAGCATGTACAAGGGGTCGATGGTTTCGACCAAATTAAAGGTTACAGGCATTGACTTATTTTCTGCTGGAGACTTTCAAACCAGCGCAGATACAGAAGAGCTGAGCTTTTCTGATGAGAGCGCAGGTATTTACAGAAAAATTGTACTAAAAGACAATAAAATTGTTGGTGCAGTAATGTACGGCGATACCATAGATGGTAGTTGGTACTTTCAGCTTATGCGTGATAAAACCGACGTATCGGACTTTAGAAAAACCTTATTGTTTGGACAGGCGCACTTGGGGGACGCAGGTCACGGTGATGAGTCTGCGTTAATGAGTATGAGTGATGATGCCGAAATTTGTGGTTGTAACGGCATAACCAAAGGTGAAATTGTCAACGCGATAGTGGCCGATAAATTATTCACATTAGAAGACGTTCGTGCCTGTACTAAAGCATCGGCATCGTGTGGCTCTTGTACCGGTTTGGTCGAATCTTTATTGGCCACCACATTGGGTGGTGATTACTCATCAGCCCCATCGGTAAAACCCATGTGCGGCTGTACCGACCATTCTCACGCACAAGTAAAACAAGCGATATTAGATTTAGACATCCATACCATACCCGACATTATGCAAAAAATGGATTGGCAAAGCGAAGATGGCTGTGCATCTTGCCGGCCCGCGCTTAACTACTACTTATTAACCGCATGGCCAGAAACGTATCGTGACGACGCGCAGTCGCGTTTTATTAACGAACGTGTTCACGCCAATATTCAAAAAGACGGCACATACTCGGTAATCCCGCGTTTCTTCGGTGGTCAAACCACGCCAAACGAGTTACGCGCCATTGCCGACGTAGTCGATAAATTCAACTTACCCGAAGTTAAAGTAACCGGTGGTCAACGCCTAGATATGCTGGGCGTAACTAAAGAGCAACTGCCCTTAGTATGGAAAGACTTAAACGATGCAGGTTTAGTATCTGGCCACGCATACGGTAAAGCCATGCGTACGGTTAAAACCTGTGTGGGCGACAAATGGTGTCGCTTTGGCACGCAAGATTCAACCGGGCTAGGCATCAGGTTAGAAGAATTAACATGGGGCTCTTGGATGCCACATAAATTTAAACTGGCCGTATCGGGTTGCCCACGTAACTGTGCAGAAGCCACCATTAAAGATATAGGCATAGTCTGTGTCGATTCGGGTTACGAAATACACATTGGTGGCAACGGCGGTATAAAAGTACGCGTGACCGACTTACTAACCAAAGTAAATACAGAGCAAGAAGTATTAGAATTTACCGCCGCCTTCTGTCAGTTTTACCGCGAAGATGCGTGGTACTTAGAACGCACCGCACCGTGGTTAGAACGTGTAGGTTTTACACACATTAAAGACGTATTAATGGACCAAGAAAAACGCGGCTACTACGCAGAGCGATTCTTAATTTCGCAAAAGCCAGTACAAATAGACCCGTGGAAAGAGCGTGCGTCTAATAATGTGGCGCAGCATGAGTTTAACCCAATTGAAATTAGCGTCGTCTAGCGTATGCATCTTTTGACCCAGAGCCGCGTTATTTTTCTAATCAAGATAGTCACATATTAATTATATGCTCCTATCTTTCATACGAAAAATGCCTTGCTCTGAGTCAAAATCTACATACGCTTACTAAAAATATTTAAAGAGAATAAAATGTCAAACTGGATAGAAATCGGAAGCATTAACGACATCCCAAAATTGGGTGCGCGTATTGTAAAAAGTAACATTGGCGACATAGCCGTATTTAGAACAAGTAGCGATGAAATTTTTGCACTAAAAGACGAATGCCCGCACAAACAAGGTAAGCTGTCGCAAGGAATCGTGCACGACAAACGAGTGACATGCCCACTACATAATTGGAAAATAAAATTAGATACAGGCGAAGCTGTCGCACCGGATGATGGTTGTACACCCAATTATGAAATTAAAGTAGAAGGCGATAAGGTTTCTATTAAACTTTAATTTTTTTACATGGATAAACGCAGATAAACACGGATAAAAGCTTATGCCTAAAAAGGCCTTATTTCGTCGACCCCTTGCTATTTAAAGGTAAAATGCTTAAACACCTTGGAAACGACGAAATGGAAAAAGCCCAAAATTTAAAAGCTTTATCCGTGTTAATCCGTGTTCATCCATGTAAAAATAAAGTTATGTCCCAAGCAAGGCTTGGGACATAACAAAATACAGAGAATATTATGTTATTTGGTCGTATTAAAATACCAACGGTGTCGCTATTAAACTTTAAATTTTTTACATGGATAAACGCAGATAAACACGGATAAAAGCGATGCCTAAAAAGGCCTTATTTCGTCGACCCCTTGCTATTTAAAGGTAAAATGCTTAAACACCTTGGAAACGACGAAATGGAAAAAGCCCAAAATTTAAAAGCTTTATCCGTGTTAATCCGTGTTCATCCATGTAAAAATAAAGTTATGTCCCAAGCAAAGCTTGGGACATAACAAAATACAGAGAATATTATGTTATTTGGTCGTTCTAAAAAAAATCCTATAAAAATTAAAGGGCATAAAATTGTCGAATGGCAAAATGCCACGTGCGGTTATTGTTCTACCGGTTGTTCTATAGAGGTCGGTTTAGATAAAGACGGCAAAGCGGTATCGTCGCGTGGCACTGCAGATGCCGATGTGAACCGAGGTAAATTGTGCTTAAAAGGTATTTTTGAGCACGAGTTATTTAACTCATCTGGCAGAGGTTTAGAACCATTGCGCCGAGACCAATGGCATGACCAATGGCAAAAGTCAGACTGGGATACGGTGTTAGATGAATCTGCCCAAAACATAAAAAAGATACAAAAAAAATACGGGCAAGACTCTTTCGCCGTAATTTCTACAGGGCAAATGCTCACTGAAGAATTTTATACCTTAGGCAAATTAACCCGCGGTTTAATAGGCACAAACAATTACGACGGCAACACCACTTTGTGCATGGCATCTGCCGTGTCGGGTTATAAACGCTCGTTTGGTAGTGACGGCCCACCGGGCTGTTATGAAGATTTTGAACATACCGACTGTTTAATAGCGTGGGGTTCTAACCTACCAGAACAGCACCCCATTATTTATTGGCGTTTTAAAGAAGCACAAGAAAAACGCAACTTTCCACTAATCGTGGTAGATCCACGCGTGACCATGCTAGCGCAAAATGCAGACATCCATTTAGCCGTAACGCCGGGTACAGATGTGGTGTTACAAAATGCATTAATGCATGTAATTTTTGACGAAAACCTGCAAGACCAAAAATACATAGATGCCAATACCGTAGGTTTAGACGAACTAAAGGCCGAAGTTTTAAAATATGACCCCGTAACGGCCGCCAAAATTTGTGGCATAGATGAAGACACAATACGCAGCGTTGCGCGACTACTTGCAGGCGCGGGGGCAGCCATGCAAATTTGGACAATGGGCATTAACCAATCCACACACGGATCAGACGGCGTAGTAGGCATAAATAATTTAGCCCTAATTACCGGTAATATTGGCAAACCAGGCGGTACCAGTTTATCTATAACGGGGCAATGCAATGCAATGGGCACGCGCGAGTGGTCATCGTGTTCTGGCTTGCCCAACCACAGGGTATTAGAAAATGCACAAGACAGAAAAGACATTGCCAAATATTGGAATATAGACGAAGAATTTTTACCCAAAAAACGCGGCATGTTTCAAACCGACATTTACCACGCAATAGAAGCAGGGCACATAAAAGGTTTATGGCTCATTGCCACCAACCCGCTCTCGTCACTACCCAACTCAGAAAGGGTAAGGCGCGCCATGCAAAAGTTAGAATTTTTAGTGGTGCAAGATTGCTACGAAGACACCGAAAGCAATCAATACGCCAATGTCTATTTCCCCGCAGGAACATGGGCAGAAAAGTCGGGCGTGATGACCAATACAGAACGTCGCGTTAATATCGTTAACCCCATTAGCCCAGCTCCCGGCCAAGCCAAGCCAGATTTGTGGATATTTAACGAAATGGCAAAACGTTTTAATACCAGTGGCAAAGTAAACTTTCCCGAAACTGCGTCAGAAGTGTTTGAAGAAATGAAGCCATTATCAAAAGGCCGATTGGCCGACATTACCGGCATGAATCACGAGCTGATTGAAAAGCACAACGGCATCCAATGGCCATACACCGATAAAGATGTAGCAGAAGGAAAAGCACCTGCAAAAGGTGGTAAACGTTTATACACTAAAGACGGAACCTTCCGTTATGCAAACGGTAAAGCTAAATTAATACCGTTACCGTTTATAGACAACAACGAAGTGCCAGACGAAAAATTCCCAATTTGGTTAAACACAGGGCGACTAATTGAGCATTGGCACGGTCGGTCTAAAACGGGCAAAGTAGCCAATAACAACAAATACAGCCCCATACCGTTTATAGAAATTAACCCCGACTTAGCGGCAGAAATGGGCATACAACGTGGCGAATACGTGCGCCTAGTATCGCGCCGATCCGACGCGGTTGTAATGGCAACACCCACGCACCGTGTGGCAAAAAACATGGTGTTTTTGCCGTTTCATTTTCATGATTGCGCCAACCGATTAACCCTAGGTTTGCTAGACCCACACTCGCGTCAGCCGGCTTACAAACAAAATGCAGTCCGTATAGAAAAGTTAGAAGACCAAAAGGCGGCGGCAAAATTAAGCATGGAAATGCGTACTTATTAGTTTTTGCATGAGTAAACAAGATAAAAACGGATACGAACAATAGGCTCTAAAAGCACTGTTTTCGTCGACCCCTTGCTTAAAATATTAAGGAAGGCCTGATTAACTGGCTAAAGCATGGTTAAAAATTTAATTTTGGTCAATGTATAAACATTGGCATTACACTAATAGCGCTAAGCCTTGCTTGTTCACAGCGTTATCGTGAACTAGCAAGGCTTATCAAGCGGGCTACTGGAGCATTAACAGATAACGTTATCGTCTGCCGCTTGTAAGCCTCGCTAGTTTTGACTAAATCGTCAGGAACGATTTGGGGA
>CAZPSE010000009.1:0-49879 GCA_964589575.1 uncultured Gammaproteobacteria bacterium
AGTAAGTAATAATTTTACTATTAATGCTTTTATCTAAAGCATATACAAATGCGGCGGTTTTATTTTTAGCAGGTTCTACCTCTTCAAAGCTTTCACCCGGGTAACTTATGGCGCGTATGTGGGTTTGTGTGGCTCCTGGGTTTACACCGTTTACATTAACAGGAAAGCGTTCATCGTCTAACTCGTGCGCCAGTATGGCAATTAAACCTTTTAAAGCGTGTTTGCTTATGCCATAAGCGCCCCAATAAGCGCGGGTTTTATCGTCTACGGTAAATACAATATTGGCTTGCCCTGCTTTTTGTAATAGCGGTATTAGTGCTTGGGTCATTAATAATGGTGCGTTTAAATTAACTTGCAGGGTTCTAAACCATGTTTTGGCAGGGTAGGTGCTTATCGGTTGCATGTCGCCCAACATGGCGGCATTGTTATATAAAACGTCTAAATGGCCAAAATTTTCTTCAATAGTATTGGCTAAGTCGTCATAGTCTTTTTCTACTGCGCCTTCTAAATTCATGGGGTAAATAGCGGCTTGTGGGTAACCTAAGTTTTCTATTTGGTCGTAAATCATTTCTAATTTTTGTGTGGTTTTGCCTAACAAAATTACGGTTGCACCTAAACGGGCAAGTTCTAAAGATAGGGCTTTACCAATACCAGAACCTGCACCGGTAACTAAAATAATTTTATCTTGTAAGCAATTTTTTTCGGGTTTCCAGTTTTTAGGAAAGGCGATGTTTGGAGTGTCCATGTTTTAAAAAACCTGTTTGTTTTTTGAAAAGTAGCTAATAAATAACTGCTTTAAAGGGCTTAAATGTTGTTTATTATTATAGATGGATTGGGGCTGTTTTTTAATTTTTTTAAGCACACTTTGTATAAATAACAGTTGAGTAATAAATACTTGCGGCAATTTTTGACCTTTTAACGCGTGTAAGTTTTGCTTGATGATTTCACACTCTTGCATAATATAGTCGTTAATAACCTGTGGATTATTGCCCGTTAAATGGCCGTTGTTTAAGTATTTAGGTAGGCGACGGGTATTTTTATAGCCGAATGAAAAGTCTATTGCGATATTATTAAGTGCTTGATAATTGTATAAAACGGCTGATAATTGTTGGCTTGTTTTTGCTTTTAACGGTATATTTTCGCTTTTTGCTAAGGCGTTAATTAACCAGCCAAAAACATTACTTGCTATATTTTCACTCACTTTTTTAGACTGTGATAATTGGCTAACATCATTTAAAAAAGCCATAAAAGCGTCGTCATTAATATGCAAATTTTTTAACGCTTTTGTTATAGGGTGTTTCGCTATCCTTTTAGAGCAAGGGGTCGACTCCAGAAGGCTGTTTTTGCACTCTTGAGCCCACCATTGTATTTTTTGTAACCGTACATTGGCATCGTCCGACGAGTGCAAGATAGAAAATATAATGTCGTGCAGCAAAATAAACAGTTGTTGTTGATGCTTGTTTGTTTTTAAGTACAACGTACGGTAATAGGGTTCTGAGCCTAATAGGTAATATTGTTTTAAAAGTTCGCTAACCGCTTTCATTAGCGTTATTGCTTAATTTTTTGCTCAGCAATTTCTTTTACAATTTCACCCATATTGGCTAGGTTGTTTTGGTATTGGTCTAACCAACCATTGCTTTTAGATAAGCGTTGTTCACTAAGCAAACCTTGTTCAATTAAGCTAATTATTTGTTCATCATCAAACAAACCTAAACATTGATAACAAGAGTCGATGGTTTCACTTAGTAAGGTTTCTAATAATTTTTTTGGGTCTATTGGGCTAAACTCTCGCAATAAGTCGGCAATTAATGCATTTTCTATCATTTTAAAATGAATTTCTCTTGCTTCTTTTTCCATTTTCATTTCTTTAATGGCTAAGGTGTCTTGCTCTACTTGTGCGTTAATGGTGGTTAATAAAACAGTAATTAACCGGTTTAAAGATTGTTTATTAAGGGTTTGGTCACCCGCTAAACTACAAGCGTAGGTATAGCTTTGTTCCAGTTCTGCTTTTAAATCTAATAATATTTGGCTGTCGGTTTGGCTTTCTAAATCCATCGCTTTTTGTACAAGCGTTAGCAAAGTTTCTTTAAAGGCTTGTGCATCTTGCTGGTCTTTTTGTTGGGCTTGTTTTAATGTGGCTTGGTCTAAAGGGGCAATATTAAACAGGGCTAAGTTATCGTATTGGCGTATAAAGTGCCTTTCGTAAGCACCGGGCTGTTTGCTAAATAGTTGTCTCATGTATTGTTAAAGTTATCTAAACTGGTTGGTAAGGGTTTTAATACGGTAATTTTTTTACGGCCTATTTCAATAAAATTTGCATTTTTTAGCATGCCTAAAATTTTACTGGTCATCTCGCGAGACGAACCCACTTCGGACGCTATATCTTGATGCGATAAACCCTCTACTGCATTGTTTCTTAAATGCTCTGTTAATAAAGCGGTTACACGTCCAAATACGTCTAATAAAATAAAGTCGGCAGCTTTTACACTTAATTTTTGAGAGCGTATGGCTAAGTATTTTAAAAGTTGAAACATGATGTTCGTTTCGCTTTTTAACAATGCAATAAAATCGCTTTGTTTAATTTGGATGATTTCAGATTTTTCTGTGGCCACTATATTGGCCGATGCATTGTGCCCAGTAATGGCAGAAAGTTCGCCAATTACCTCGCCACGGCTAAGGGTATTTAGTGTTACTTCGCGCCCATTCTCGTCGGATATATATACTTTAAAGTGACCGGTAGTAATTAAATAAATATACGTAGCAGGGTCATCAATGGTTAATAATATATTGCCTTTTGCTAGTGTTTTTGTTTGATAGGGCAGATTATTTTTGTTTAGTAGGTCAATGGTTATATGATCACTTATTCGAGAATTATGGATTGCTTCGTTCATTGTTTTATCTGCTAGAGAGTGATTAGGTTAATTATTGACATGTATTGTCATTGATAACTCTTCGTCTGACAAGGGTTGTTGTGATTTAATTTGGCTTTTTAAAATAGCGGTGTCTGCGTCCGAAACATCAATGCAGGCATTGAGCCTTTGTTTTATTCTTTTTACCATGGTCTTTTCGTCGCTATGTATCGCCAGTATGGTTAAGGGTACTAAAAGTTTTGAACACAATTGTATAAATAATGCCCTTTGATATTTTTGTAAAAAGGTGGCATCTACAATGACATTAAACCCTGATGATAATATGTTTTGGCTTAATGTAACTAATAATTGATAGGTTTTTAAGGTGCTATCTGGCGAATATAAAACACTTTTTTTGGTATTAGCAAAAGCGCGTTTTCTTTCTACGTCGGAACGCAGTCGGATGGCACTTTTTTGTATTATATATTTTTCACTAATGTATGACTTACCACAACCAGATAGGCCATTAGTTATGTAACATTGGACGGCTTTTTTTTTTGAGTGTAACTTATTGCTAGTTGAATATATGCACGATAACTTTCCCACTGCGCTGTCCATTCTGGCGAGTTTTCTGTCATAGACGCGGCGGTAAACAAAGCGATTTTTGCACGAACCAATGCACGGTAAACTTTATAAAAATTAAGCAGTTCTAAAAGTTGGTAATCACCATTGTTTTCTAAATATTGGTTTAAAAATAAATGGGCAAATTCGGTCGCGCCTAAATATTCTAAATCCATACAAAAAAAGGCGACTTCACTGGTGGTATCTATCCATTTAAATTCATCATTAAATTCAATACCATCAAAAATTTGTAAGGTGTCTTTATAAAAGGTCATGTTTCCTAGGTGCATATCGCCATGACATTCTTTAACAAAACCATTTTGTTTGCGCTTTACAAGCAAGGGGTCGACGGTTTTACGTGTTTTTTGGCTCCAATCTTCTAATGTTTTTAAATGGCTTTTGTCCAAACTTTTATTAAGCATGGGGTGTATTTGCTCAAAGTTTTGTTGCATTGGCGCAAATACTTGAGCTGGGTTTCCAAAATCACTTTGTTCATCGGCAACGGTTGCTTGCCCGTGAAAGCTGGCAACCTTATTGGCAATCTCTATAGCGGTACTGTTATTTAGTTTATTGGCTTTGAATAAATTGTCCAACTGTTGTGTGGTATCAAACTGATGCATTTTTACTGCGTATTCTATGGCTTCGCCTTCACCATTAAAAACAATTTTATTATTTTCAATGCTAATAGCAACCACGTCTATATATAAATTTTCTGCTAAGCGAGAGTTTAATCGAACCTCTTCTTGGCAATAAAATTGTCTGTCGGTTAGCTTTGTAAAATTTAAAAAACCAAAATCTACCGGCTTTTTTATTTTGTAAGCATAGTCGCCCGTTAAATAAACTTTAGAAATATGTGTTTCTATAAGTTGTATATTTGCACAGTTTTGAGGATAATTTTGCTTATCTAATAAAAGTGCGTAAAGTGCGTCTAATAAATTGTTGTTCATAGGAATATAAAATGGTTTTAAAAAAAATAGGGTTGTTTAGTTTTATCGCGTTATTTAGCGTTGCGTGTAACGACATGCAAATAAAACAGTCGAAAGAGTTTATCACTAAAAATACTGATCAGTACAAAAATGAAAGTGCAACGCCCAGCTCTCAAGATATGGTGTCTGCCATTAAACAAGCGTTGGTTAAGGGGTCTAATGTGGCTGTTAATACATTAGGTGCTAAGGGTGGTTTTGCCAATAATAAACAATATAAAATCCCTTTGCCTAGCCAGTTACAAAAGGTAAGCAGTAATTTAAGAACATTTGGTTTAGGCCGTTATGTAGACGATTACCAAGCCAGTTTAAACCGCGCGGCAGAAAAAGCCGTACCTGTTGCCGCCGATGTGTTTAAAGATATGGTGTCGCAAATGTCGGTAAGCGATGCGCTAAGTTTAATAAAGGGCGAAGATAATGCGGTAACGGAGTATTTTAAAAAGACACAAAATGACAATTTGAAAAAGAAATTTTTACCGATAGTTGCTAAAGCGACAGAAAGTGTTGGCGTAACGGATTTATATAATAAGCTTAAAAAACACACCACCGTATTTGGTGTAAAAATACCCGATGCCAATAATTATGTAACGGAACATGCTTTAACCGCCGTCTATGCAGAAATTGCCATGGCAGAAAAAGACATAAGAAAAGACCCCGTAGCTAGAACTACAGAAATATTGAAAAAGGTTTTTGGTTATTATCAGTAATAGAGTCATGGGCTTGGTTTTAAAATAGACAAGCCAGAAGCCTAGCTAAAACAGAAACTGTTTTTGATTAACTATGATATTAAACCTTGGCATTATATTAATAGCGCTAAGCCTTGCTTGTTCACAGCTTTATCGTGAACTAGCAAGGCTTATAAAGCGGACTATTGGGGTATTGTTAGATAACGTAATTATCTGCGGCTTGTAAGCCTCGCTAGTTTTGAAAAAGACCAAAACGAGCAATGCTTAACGCTAATAGTTTGAAAGCTCAGTTCCACCCTAAGAACACAGTTGTTTAAGGTGGTTTTCAAAAACGGTTCGGGGTATTTCCTTTGCGCCCATACTAATCATATGGTCAGATTTTACTTGGCAATCAATTAGCTTGATGTCTTGTTGGTTGGATAAAAAATGGAATGCAATTTTAGAGGTATCGTTTGCGATGCTAAACATAGACTCACCAAAAAAAACCTTACCTATTTTTATTCCGTATAAACCGCCCACTAACTCAACGCCGTCCCAAATTTCTACGCTATGGGCAAAACCGCTATAAAATAACTCGGTATATGCCTGTATCATTTCATCATTAATCCATGTGCCATCTTGGTTGCGTTTGCTAAGCGCGCAGCGGTTAATTACTTGTTCAAAAACCGTGTTTTGTGTAATTTGATAGTTGTGTTTTTTAAGTGTTTTTTTAAAACTTTTACTAATGTGAAAACTTTTGGGAAACAATACACAGCGTGGGTTAGGCGACCACCAAAGTATTGGGTCACCCTCACTATACCAAGGGAATATGCCACGTTGGTAAGCGTAAACTAAACGTTCAATGCTTAAATCGCCACCTGCGGCTAGCAACCCGTCGGGGTACTGTCGTGCTTTGCTACTATGGGGAAAAGATGAGACCGGTGCGTTGGGTTCTATTAGCGCAATCATTATTTTTTAAAAGGCGACATTTTTTTCAAATCATCGCAATGTTCCATTATTAAAGGGTTTTCATTTTTTACATGGTCTTTTATAACATTAAAAAATCGCTCATCCTTTAACCAATGGCTAGAATAGGTGGTAACGGGTAAAAAACCACGGGGTATTTTATGTTCACCTTGTGCGCCGGGTTCGTAAAAGCTTAAATTATGTTTGATGCAATATTCTATACCTTGGTAATAACACGCTTCAAAATGTAAGTTGTCGTAATAATCGTCGCAACCCCAATAACGCCCATACAAGGTGGTGTCGCTTATAAAAAATATAGAGCAGGCGACGATGTTTTTTACAGGATATGTAACCGTTTCTAGGGGGTTGGTGTCTGTATCGGTGTTTTTGTAGGCGTTAACTACCATCATTCTTTGTTTTAGGGTTTTGGCGATGGTTTTAAAAAAGTCTAAAGTTAATGTGGCCGTTCCCCATTTTTTATCAAAGGTGCTTTGGTAGTAGTAATAGGCTTTTTCAATTTCTGCTTCGCTTAAATCATTGCCGTATATTTGTTTTAACGTTAAATTTTGTTTGGCAATGCTTTTGCGTTCTCGTTTTACGTTTTTGCGTTTTTTGCAGTTAAACTCGGCTAAAAAGTCGTCAAAGCTTTGGTAATTTTTATTTTGCCAATGGTATTGGCAACTTTCTCTGGTTATCCAATCTTGCTTTTCTAATGCGTGTTTTTCTTCATAAGTATTAAATAAAACATGCGCGCCAGAGAGTTTATTTTGTTCACAAAACGCTTTAATAGCATCATTAAATGTTTTTGCAACATCCGTTAACGTGAGTTGTTCACTGTATAAAAAACGTTCGCTAGTAGTGGGGGTATAAGGGATAGAGCAAACCAATTTAGGAAAATACTCTACTTGGTGCTTGTGGTAAAAATCGGCCCAAGCATTGTCAAAAACAAACTCGCCATAAGTATTGGTTTTTATATAGCAAGGGCAGGCGGCTTGTAAGGTGTTGTTTTTGTAAAGCGCAAAAAAAACAGGAAACCAGCCGTACTGCTCACCTAAACATTGCTGTTCTTCTAATGCAGATAAAAACGCATAAGAAAGCAGCGGGTTGTTGTCTGAAACCAAGTTGTCCCATTGAGCTGCATTGATGCTTTTAATACTGTCGAAAATTTCTAGCTTCATTAAGAAAGTCCTGATTAACGGGTTAAAGCATGGTTAAAAGTTTAATCTCAGTCAGTGCATAGGCATTAAACTATTAGCGCTAAGCCTTGCTTGTTCACAGCTTTATCGTGAACTAGCAAGGCTTACCAAGCGGGCTATTGGAGCATAATCACCTGCCGCTTGTAAGCCTCGCTAGTTTTGAAAAAACCAAAAGGAGTGATGCTTAACGCATAGTTTGAAAACTCAAGTTAATTAGACGTTCCTTAATCTAAAGCGTCTAAGTATTTTTCTGCATCTAAAGCGGCCATACAGCCAGACCCTGCAGAGGTGATGGCTTGTTTATACACATGGTCCATTACGTCACCAGCGGCGTACACGCCTTCTTTACTGGTTAAGGTAGCATTGCCTTTTATACCACTTTGTACTTTAATATAGCCGTTTTCCATGTCTAATTGTCCATCAAAAATACCCGTATTAGGGGTGTGACCAATAGCAATAAATACCCCCATCACATCAATATTTTTAGATTTGCCAGATTTTACGTTTTTAAGTCGTAACCCTGTAACGCCTGCATCATCACCCAATACCTCTTCTAATACGGTATCCCACTCGATAACAATATTGCCGTTTTTAGATTTTTCCATTATTTGGTCACGTAAAATCTTTTCAGAACGAAATTCATCACGCCTGTGAACAATGGTCACCTCGGATGCGATATTAGACAGATACAAAGCCTCTTCTACTGCGGTATTACCACCGCCAATAACCGCCACTTTTTGGTTGCGATAGAAAAAACCATCACACGTTGCACAGGCAGACACGCCTTTGCCTTTAAAGGCTTCTTCGCTTTCTAAGCCTAAATACATGGCACTTGCACCGGTGGCAATAATTAATGCATCACAGGTGTAACTTACGCTGTCGCCAACTAAGGTATAAGGCTTTTTAGAAAGGTCGGTCGATTGAATGTGATCAAAAATAATTTGTGTATCAAATCGTTCGGCATGTTTTTTCATGTTCTCCATTAACTCGGGGCCTTGTATGCCGTCGTTAGCGCCAGGCCAGTTATCAACATCGGTGGTGGTGGTTAATTGCCCACCTTGTTCCATACCGGTAATTAATACAGGGCTTAAATTGGCGCGTGCGGCATAAACGGCAGCGGTGTAACCTGCAGGGCCAGAACCTAAAATAAGTAGTTTGTGATGTTGAGTGTCAGACATGTTTTCGCCTCAAAATGGAGTGAATTTAATTGAGGTTAATATAGTGAGTAGTTGCTCGAGTTTCAATAGTTGATTTAAAATTTATCTTCAGATAAAAAAGGGCATTTAGTTTACAATTAGCTTCATAATCACAAACTGTCGATAATACTATTAATATTATTGTCAACTAAATGAATAATGGATGAATTAGAAAACACAGATAATAAACCTCAAGCCAGTCGCTCAGAATTTTCTCATCGAGCGATTGAGGTTTTATTTTTAGGCCTAATCTTTTTTGCCGTATTTTTATTAGTAGCCTTGCTTAATTACGACATGGGCGACCCCGGTTGGAGCCAAACCTCAAGCGTAAGCATTATTCAAAATTCCACAGGCTATGCAGGCGCAATACTTGCCGATTTGTTTTTGTATTTTTTTGGTTATACCGCGTATTTAATACCTTTTTGTATTGCAGCGGTTGCATGGCTAATATTTTCTGACAAGCAATGGACATTTCAAAACTTTAAATTAGAACAATTTATTCAGTTTTTTATTTTTATGCTTTTGTTGCTAACGTTTTGCGTTTTACTCACCTTTAATGTGTTACCAAGTGAAGGTGCGCTACCTGTAGATGTACCATCTGGCGGTATGTTAGGAAAGTTTTTATCTTTAAAGCTACTGGCTTATTTGGGTTTTGTTGGCAGTACCTTATTGCTTGTCACTTTGTTTTTAATTTGCACCACGTTGTTATTAAAAATATCGTGGTTAGGATTAATGGACTGGTTGGGAAAACAGATTGAAAATTTGTATTGTTACATTAAAAACCGTTTTCAAAATAACAGGTCTAAGTCAGAAAGTTTAGACGAAGTAGAAGCTGATTTTTTGCAAGATAGTAACTCAATTGATGCTTTTGAACCCGCAACAGAAATATTGAATGATAAAAAACCGCCTGTTTTTGTTACCGACCCGTTGCTTGATGATAATGTAAAAGAAGAACCAAAATTTGATTTAGAAGCAGAATTAATTGAGCCAAAAAAAGCTAAAAGACAGCCTAAAATAAAAATTCCTATAGAAGATTTACCCGTTACGGAAAGTTTCGATTTTGATGAACCAGAACAACCCCTTGCTGGGGAAGAAACAGTAGTTAAACCACGTAAAAAGAACCTTAATCCGTTTAAAAGAAAAGCAGTTGGCGCGTTTCCAAGTACCGATTTATTAGACGTAGCCGAACAGAAAAAACAAGGTTTTACCAAGCAACAACTGCAAGACTTAGCCGACTTATTAGAAATTAAATTAAAAGATTACCGTGTAACGGCAGAAGTGGTAGCAATACACCCAGGGCCTGTTATTACCCGTTTTGAGCTAATGCTAGCACCGGGCATAAAAGTAAGCACAGTCAATACTATTGGTAAAGATATTGCCCGTTCGTTGTCGGTACAAAGTGTGCGTATTGTAGATGTGATACCCGGTAAATCGACCATCGGCATAGAAATACCCAACGAAGTACGCGAGATGGTGCGTTTGCGTGAACTATTAGAATCCGATATTTTTCAAGGCTCTAAATCGCCATTAACCATGGCGTTAGGTAAAGACATTTCGGGCAAGGTAGTGATAGATGATTTGGGTAAAATGCCACATTTATTGGTAGCAGGTACAACAGGTTCTGGTAAGTCTGTGGCTGTAAACGTTATGTTATTAAGCATTTTGTATAAGTCTAGTTATAAAGATGTAAAGATGATTTTGATAGACCCAAAAATGCTAGAGCTAAATGTTTACGACGGCATACCGCATTTATTAACCCCCGTCGTGACCGATATGAAAGAGGCATCTAACGCTTTGCGTTGGTGCGTGGCAGAAATGGAACGCCGTTATAAATTAATGTCTACCCAAAAAGTACGTAACATTGCAGGTTTTAATGTCAAAGTAAATGCCGCCATTGCCGAAGGTACGCCAATAAAAGACCCGCTTTATAAAAAAGAAGAAGCTTTTGACCCCGACCTGCCGCACCCAACATTAGAACCTTTGCCGTACATTGTAGTGGTGGTAGATGAATTTGCCGACATGATAATGGTAGTGGGTAAAAAAGTAGAAGAACTGATTGCACGTATCGCACAAAAAGCCCGTGCCGCAGGTATACACTTAATATTGGCAACACAAAGACCGTCTGTAGACGTTATAACGGGCTTGATAAAAGCCAATATACCATCTCGTATTGGTATGAAAGTATCGTCTAAAATAGACTCTCGTACCATATTAGATCAACCCGGTGCAGAGTCTTTATTAGGTCATGGCGACATGTTGTTTTTAGGGCCAGGTACATCGGTAACAGAAAGAGTGCATGGCGCATTTGTAGATGACCACGAAGTGAATGCCGTGGTGGCAGAGCTAAAATTAATCGCCCAGCCAGAATATATAGATGAGATTTTAGACGGGCCAGAAGGTGGTGGCACATTATTACCAGGTGAAGTGAAAGAAGGCGAAAATGACGCACTTTATGACGAAGCAGTCGCGATAGTAACAGCAGATGGAAAAGTGTCCATATCGTACTTACAGCGTCGTTTAAAAATTGGTTATAACCGATCAGCACGTATAGTAGAAGAAATGGAAGTAGCAGGGGTAATTAGTGAAATGACTAATGGTGTGCGTACTGTTTTTGCAAATAAACCGCCAGAAATTTAAATAGCTGTGCAAATTAAATGTGTTATTTGGTACAGTCTTTTTTTTAAAATGTATTAATATACTTTAAAGATAAATAAATTAAAACCCGTTGCACAATCCACCTAAATAGCTGTAAAAGTAGAAAGTTTATCTTAAATTATTTTAAAGATGATTTGCTTAAATTGCGAAAAAGTCGCACCATCATAACGGTAGCATAAAAATAAAACACAAAGGTTTAAGAAATGCCAAAAAACACGTCAAATAACGTCGTAGATATAGAAACTGCGATGCCAAAAATAAATGGCTACGAGTTACAAGGAGAGTTAGGCAAAGGGGCAATGGCAACTGTATACCGTGCTAAACGCAACGTAGACGGTAAAGAAGTAGCCATAAAGGTATTGCATAATTATGTAGAGTCGATAGATGCTCATGCGAAAGAACGTTTTATACAAGAGGCAACGTTTACTTTAGGCTTTAATCACCCTTCTTTAGTAAAAACTTACGAAATTTCTAAAGCAAATGATGACTCTATGTACATGGTCATGGATCTTGTTTCTGGAAACACATTAAATGAAATTGTTGAAAACAAGAAAAATATTACTCCAGAAAAAGCCTTAAAAATTATTGCTCAAATTAATGAAGGGTTAATTTATTTAAACACAAAAAACATTATCCACAGAGATATAAAGCCATCAAACATTGTGGTAAGTGATGATGGTAGCCGCGCACTATTAATGGATTTTGGTATTGCTCGATCTGCAGAACAAGGCAACGATTTGACCAGTGCAGGTAGCATAGTAGGAACACCAAACTATATATCACCAGAGCAGGTATCAGGCGATAAGTTATCAATTAAAAGTGATGTTTACTCATTGGGTATTTGCTTGTTTTTTATGCTAACAGGATCTGCTCCATTTACTTCAAAAAAAGCAATGGGAGTAATGATGATGCATTTAAAATCACCCTTGCCTGTGTTGCCTAATGATTATGGAATGCTCAATAGGTTATTAAAAGAAATGTGTGAGAAAAAGCCAAAAAAACGTTTGAGCCCAGAAGCTTTAAAAGTTGAACTTAATAAATTACTAAAGAATAAAAAACTAATTAAACTTAAACAAATTCATTTTAATAATAAAAACAAACAAAAAAGCATGTTTACAACCACATTGATTGAAAGTAACAAAATGGTACGAAAACAAAAAATAAAACGCATTGTTGGTGTTCTTGTTGTAGTGCTGGTGTCAGTAGTTGGTTATTTAAATTATTCTAATATACAAAGGTTTGTTGAAAAGAGCGTTGCTACTTTAGAAACTAAAGATGTCAATATAGCTGATAAAATTACCATATCCATAAGGCCTTCCAGAAAACAATCTAATAGCTATATAAATAATATTCTTATGGGTGATGGAGATGTTAACAATGTTGAAATTACAAAAGGTGAATATAGCTTTACATCGGTAGAGTTTTATCCAGGGAGTTCAACCAGGTGGTATGGGTCTATTTTAACTAAAGTTAAAACTCAAAATCAAATTATAGATGTTGAAATGGTAAAACAATTTGATGTTAATGGTGTATGGGTTTCTCAAGATGCTTACGAAAACCTACATACTGAAGAAAATTAAATTTAAGAGCGTGAGTAAATAACAATTAAGTTATGTTTGTCTTTTACCAAAAAATCTATAATGCAATTTTAACGTTTCAAACAAGGTATAATTATTCTTAACAGTAGCCTTTTGAAAGGATTATGGGGCAAGTAAAAAAGGTGATTAGGGCAGCACCTTGGTAAATAAATTCGAATAATATTTTTCATTAATCCTTAAAGGCTTAAGAAACGGTAGTTAAATGAACATAAAAAAAACAAAATTAATATTGACATTATTTATGATGATAATGTTATCTAAACAAGCATTGGCAGTAGACTTTAATATACTTCGAGTTGATCAAATTGAAGCAATTAAAAAAGTTGAAATAGTCAGCCAACAAATAACAAAAGCTTTCTTTTATATCCAGTTAGGGAAAAGAGTATCACACGCTAAGCGCGACTTAAAAAAAGGAATTGTAGCCCTAGACAAGGCTTTGAAAGTTATTGAAAACAGCAGTAACGAAGACCAAAAAGATATGGTGTTATTTCTTAAGTTTTCTTTAGAAGAAATGAAAGACACAATGTCTGAAAAATATACTCAAGAAAATGGTGCGTTAATGATTGATTACAGCGAAACCATTTTAGAAGGCGTAGACTCGTTATTGGCTACACATTTACATAAAAATGATAAAAAAGAAACTGCATTAATACGTGTCGAGCACATGATATTTTTACTTGAACGTATTACAAAATACTACGTAGCGTTTAAAAATGGCTTTACCGATCACAACAACGTAGTACAAATTAATGACGCAATATTAGAGTTTGAACGTAATTTAAAAGAATTAAAAAAATTCCGTTACCCTGCTAGCCATCAAAAATACGTTAAAAAGCTAGTAAAGTTTTGGCCAACAGCAAGGGGCTTTTATCGCTCTGTAGAAAAGAAAAACTTGTCAATGATTGTATCAGTCTCTACAGGTTATCTTGAAAAGTCGTTATATGCATTAGAAAAACATCATTCTGCAGAGTTACATTAAGACATATTATTTACGGGCTTTTAAACTCGATAAAATCTTTTATATTCCTTTCGGATTCAACGGGTTATTTAAAAAAGCCATTAATGGCATAAAAAATACCACTTGTCTCAGCTTCATTAAAAACGAATAAAATACTAGGTGTACTATGAACAAAACTTACAAAATAGGCAATAAATTGAAACAAGCCATAACTGTGTTACTTGTGTCGGCATTTGTACTTTTGCCTACTACTCGCGCATCTGCAGATGTTACAACTGCAAAAGATGTACATGAAGTTGCAGATATATGCATGTACTCTCAACGGGTATTAAAAGACTATGCATTAATAGGCTTAGGCGTGCTTTACCATGATCCAAAAGCTGATTTAATAAAAAATATTAAAGTAATAGATGAATATTTTGCAGACCTTAAAAGTCATAATTTAGTTAAAGAATTAGATGATTCAATAAAAGCGTTAGAAACGTCATGGTTAGTAATTGAACCCATTATGTTACAAAAACCAGACAAAAAGTCTATGGCTGTTTTATATAAAAAGGTTGAAAAGTTTAACTACCGATGCCAACAAATAGCAGATAACTTAGCACAAGACACGCATATTAAGGGTTTGCGCGATTTGGTCTTGATAACAAAAATTGGTATGGAATCTCAGCGCTTAGCCGCACTATATATGATGAGAGTTTGGGGAGTATCGAGCCCTAACTATAAAGTAAAAGTAAGAGGGATTGTAGATGAACTTAACGACATAATTAAAGAGTTGTTAGCAGAGGACGAGAAGTACGTTTCTGAAGAAATTAAAAAAGAATTAAGAATGATAAAAAAAGAATTTATATTGTTTAAATTTATGGCACTAAGCAACTCTAAACGCTTTGTACCCATTTTGGTAGAAAAGAAAGCCAGCAATGTGTATGAAATAGTTAGAAGAATGGTCGACCTAGAAAAAGAGTTGCTTAAATTAAAGTATTAATTGATGCTACATATGGACGGCAGTTTTTTTAAAAGGTACAACATGAAATTTTATCTGCTATTTATATATTTACTTTTTAATACCACACTTATCTTTGCTAAAAGTACAGCAACAGATAATTTAATAAACACCTTTGCCAATATCAAAACTTTTCAGGCCAGTTTTGTGCAATCGTTATATGGCAATAATGACACGCTTATTCAAAAATCTACAGGTTTAGTGCATATACAAAAACCGGGCAAGTTTAGGTGGGATTACCGCCAACCGTTTGAGCAGTTAATCTTATCTAACAGTAAAGAGCTTTGGATATTTGACGTAGAAATGGATCAAGCAACCGTTAAACCTGTAGATAACCTTTTATCATCTGCACCGGCTACTTTATTAGGCTCTAACAAACCGATAAATGAAACCTTTAACTTGCAAGACGAAGGTGAGCGTAACGGATTAACTTGGGTAGCACTAACACCAAAAGAAAAAGAAAGTGACTTTAATAAAATACTGGTGGGTATGGACAAAGCCAAAATAAAAGTAATGCAGTTAAATGATAATTTTGGTCAAGTAACTCAAATTCAATTTAACCAAATTCAAACCAATATTACGTTAGATAAAAGTTTGTTTGAATTTGTCCCCCCCAAAGGCGTAGATGTTTTAGGACGTTAATTTTGCACGCACCCCTAGCCGATTTTTTAAGACCGCAATCATTAAATGATTATTTTGGTCAAGCACATATATTAGGCAAAGACCAACCCCTACGTGAAGAGTTAGAGTCAGGTCGCGTACACTCGATGATATTGTGGGGGCCACCGGGCACAGGCAAAACCACCTTAGCCAATATTATTAGTAACACATGCCAAGCAGAATTTATCCCGCTATCTGCGGTATTGTCGGGCGTTAAAGATATACGCACAGCGATAGAACAAGCTAAAGAAAATTTAACCTATCAAAAACAAACGGTATTATTTGTAGATGAAGTCCATCGTTTTAACAAAAGCCAGCAAGATGCTTTTTTACCGCATATAGAATCTGGCCTGGTAACTTTTATTGGCGCAACCACAGAAAACCCCTCGTTTGAATTAAACAACGCATTGTTGTCGCGCTGTTCGGTATACGTATTAAAAAAACTAGATGATCAAGCACTACAACAAGTAGTAGAGCGCGCGTTGGTACAAGTGGATGAGCAATACAAAAAACAATTTAGCTTTACCAGCGAAGCCTTAAAAGACTTATTTCATTTTGCAGACGGCGACGCGCGTAAGTTATTAAACATTATAGAAATTATCGCTACGGGTTCTAAAGCCACTAAAATAAAAATTACCTCGGCGTTATTAGCTAAATCTAATAAAGCCATTTACCGCTCATTAGGTAAAAAGGGTGATGTCTTCTACGACCAAATATCTGCCCTGCATAAATCGGTACGGGGCAGTGACCCTGATGCCGCCTTGTACTGGTTTTGTAGGATGATAGATGGCGGATGCGACCCACTGTATGTGGCAAGGCGATTGGTGCGCATGGCATCTGAAGATATTGGTAATGCAGACCCGCGCGCATTAGAAATGACCCTGCACGCATGGAACAGCTACAAACAACTTGGCTCGCCAGAAGGCGAGTTGGCTTTAGCGCAAGCCGTTATTTATATAGCAAGCTGTGCTAAAAGTAACGCGGTGTATGTAGCGTACAAACAAGCAATGGCACAGGTAAAACAAAGCCAAGCCTATGCAGTACCCAAACATTTACGCAACGCACCAACAAAACTAATGAAAGACCTAGGCATGGGCGATAATTATAGATACGCACACGACGAGGCCGATGGTTTTGCCGCAGGTGAAAATTATTTCCCAAACGAAATGCAAGGCACACAATACTATCAACCCGTAGAACGCGGTTTAGAAATTAAAATTAAACAACGTTTGGAATATTTACGGGCGTTAAACAAAAAATAAAATGAAAATAACATTAATAATATTGATCAATTTAGCCCTATTTTGTCGACCCCTTGCTGCCCAACCCACTATTATTGTTAAAGGTTTAACGGGGCAAAGCGTAATATTGTCTGTAGATGGGCAGTTACTGATACTTAAAAAAGGCATTAAACAAAAAAATATGACCTTGCTAAGTAATGATCACCAATATGCAACTATGCGAATAGGTAGTAAAAAAGTACGTTTAAAGTTAGACGATACCATTGCCCAAAGTTATGGGAAATCTGCAAACAAAAAAGCAAACAAAAAAGCCATTACAAAAGTCCTTTTTAAAGAATCGTTATATCATCGTTTAAAAAAATCGAGAATTACCGAGTTGATGTTGGTAGAAAAAAACCACAAATCCATCAAACTAAAAGCCAACTATTTTTATACGGGTGAACATGGTGATAATGCCGACATAGCAGTGAGTTTAATTAAAAATGGCAAAGCCAGTAAAAACAGCAAACGCCAATATCACCGCTTAGAAATTGGAGAAAACACGCTAGATTTAAGTTTTGATATGAAAGACAGCAAACAAATTGTTTATTACACCGAAGCCATTAATTTCGCCTTTTTAGGGCGTAAAGAAAATACTTTTACCTTTTATACAAAAACGATACCGCTTAAAAAATATTGGAATAGGGTGGACATGCGATAAAACCTAAAGGTTGCAAAAAGAAACCTTTAGGTTAAAATAGAATAACTTAGTTTTTATAGAGGTAAATATGGCACGCGCAATAAAATTATCAAATGAGTTGGTTGAAGACGCAACGATACATGCCAAAGCAAATCATAGAAGCCCGCCAAAACAAATAGAACATTGGTCTAGGATTGGTAAGATTGCAGAGGAGAATCCGGATTTAACACTTGGTTTTGTTATGGACTTGCTGATTGGCATAGAAGAGTCCGAATCTAAATTCACTACTGAGTATGAATTTGGATGAAAGTTGTACAAACTCGTGTTTTTTTAAAAGCCATTAAAAAACTGAATAAAAAACAAAAACAAATTTTAGATAATGAAGTTAAAAAAATTATAAATAAGCCAAGTTTAGGTGATGCAAAAAAAGGCGATTTAAAAGGTGTGAATGTCCATAAGTTTAAAATGGGTGTTCAATTATATTTACTGGCTTACACTTTTAAAAATGAGCAGTTAATTTTGACATTGTTAGCCCTTGGTTCTCACGAAAACTTCTATCGCGATTTAAAGCAGAAATAATAAGGTTTATTCGACAGGTGGAAATAATAGAGTCGGGCCTATTATTTTGCACGCTACTAATAGTCATACAGAGCAAGGGGTCGACGAAAATGGCCTGTTTTAACTGCTGCTAACAACTAACAATCCTAACATAGGGGGAAAGCACAAAAAAGAGAAGACAAAAAGCATATTGCATTAAGGAAAACCTGATTAACTGGCTAAAGCATGGTTAAAAGTTTAGCCTCGGTCACTGTATAAGCATAGGTATTATACTAATAGCGCTAAGCCTTGCTCGTTCACCGCTTTACCGTGAACTAGTAAGGCTTATCAAGCGGGCTATTGGGGTATTAGCAGATAACGTTATCGCTTGCCGCTTGTAAGCCTCGCTAGTTTTGAAAATGAAAAAATAGTGTCAGGTCTTTTATTTTGCGTTTTGATTCTATTGCCTTACAATAAATCGATGTGAGTTTTTTGAGTTATGCAATTAATTTTATAGGTTACTCAATGGGTGTGTCTTGCCTATTGCCCCAATCAGACCAAGAACCTTCATAACCTTTTACATGATTAAAGCCCAGTTGTTTTAACAAGGTGTAATTTAATGCCGAACGATGATGTGTTTGGCAATAAACGATAATTTTATCTTCTTTATTAAAACCTAGTGCTTCAATTTCTGCCGTTAATTGTTCAAATGGGTGGGTTTTTAAAAACGCCTCTTGGTTCATTATTTTTGTCCATTCGTAATGGACTGCACCGGGTATTTTACCGCCACGTTTGGCGTATTTTTTACTGCCGTCATATTCTGCTAATGAGCGTGCGTCCATAATTTTTAAGCTGTCTAAATTGTTCATAATGTATTGGGCGTTGCATACATTGTTACCGCTGTAGGTTAAATTAACGTCTGTTTTTGTTGTATTAAACAGCTCGTTACTTAATGGCATGGTGTTTTTATACCAATAATTAAGACCACCATTTAATAGCCGTACATTTTCAATGCCATATGCGTGGCATGTCCATATAAAACGGCCTGCCATGCCACCGCCTTCTTCGTCGTAACAAACCATTGTGGCGTTTTTGTGCCAACCCAATGTAGATAATATGTGTTCAAATTGTTCTTTTTTGGGTAATAAACCGCTTACAGGTGGGGCATGGCCTACAAAATCGTTGTAATCTATATGCAGTGCTTTGGGTAAATGTATTTGCAAAAAGGTTTGTGCTTGGCAAATATCTACAATAATTAAATCTTCTTTGTCTTTTTTTATCCACTCGTTTAGCAATTCTGCCTCGATGAATAAATCGGTTTGTTGGTTGTTACTCATAAAAATTAATGGCGTTGTTGGGGTTAAATTGTGCCGGCGTTAATATGGTGTCTACCACTTGTGCGGCTTTATATGGGTAATCTATGGAGTAGTGTAATCCGCGGCTTTCTGTGCGCCTTTCTGCACTGGTAATTATCATTTGTGCTATTTGCGTTAAATTTCTTAACTCTAATAAATCATTATTTAATTGATAGGTGGCGTAATATTCTTTCACTTCTTTTAATAATAAGGCAATGCGTTGATTGGCTCTGTCTAAGCGTTTATTACTTCGTACTATGCCAACATAGTCCCACATGAGTTTTCGTAACTCGTCCCAGTTATGCGATACGATAATTTCTTCTTTAGATTGGGTAACGCGGGTTTCGTCCCACTTGGGTATTTCGATAGTCTTTAAAGGTGAGCGTTTGCAACTGGCAATTTTGTCTGCAGTAAAAAAACCGACGGTTAAACATTCTAATAACGAGTTACTGGCCATGCGGTTAGCACCATGCAAACCTGTACATGCCACTTCACCCACTGCGTAAAGGTTTGTTAAATCTGTTTGGCCATGTATATTGGTTAATACGCCACCGCAAGTATAGTGGGCGGCCGGTACTACGGGTATGGCTTGCTTGGTAATGTCGTAGCCAAATTCTAAGCATTTTTTATAAATGGTAGGGAAGTGCTGCAAAATAAAACTTTTGCTTTTATGCGAAATGTCTAACAGCACATAGTCTAGTCCAAAGCGTTTCATTTCTTCATCAATGGCACGGGCAACGGCATCTCTGGGTGCTAACTCTTTTAATTGATGATGTTTGCTCATAAATTCTGCCCCGCTTGGTAGCTTTAGCTTTGCGCCTTCACCACGCAACGCTTCGGACACTAAAAACGATTTTGCATTAGGGTGGTATAAACAAGTAGGGTGAAACTGCATAAATTCCATATTGGCTACGCGACAGCCTGCGCGCCATGCCATTGCAATACCGTCTCCGGTAGAACCGTCTGGGTTGCTGGTGTATAAATACACTTTACTGGCACCACCTGTGGCCAATACAATATGGTTGGCAATAAAGCGGTTAACTTTATGGGTGACTTTATTTAATATATAAGCACCAACACACTTTTTACTGTCACTTTTATCATTAATAGTAATTAAATCAACCACGTTAGATTGCTCAAAAACAGTTATGTTGTCTCGTTTTATTACTTCATCCATCAACGCTTTATGAATGACTTTGCCCGTTTTATCGGCCGCATGTATTACGCGCCTAAAGGTATGGCCACCTTCTTTAGTTAAATGATATTGGTTATCATTAGTTGAAAACTTGACACCCAAATTTATAAGCCAATTAATTGTTTCTGGCCCTTTATTAATTATCCGTTTTACAACATCGTTATGACAAAGGCCAGAGCCTGCAGTAATGGTATCGTCGATATGCGACTGAAACGTATCTTCTTCATTTAAAACGGCAGAAACGCCACCTTGTGCAAAATAGGTACTGCCATCGTTAACAATGTTTTTACAAATAATATGAACTTTTAAATGATTGGGCGCTCTTAACGCAACAGTTAAGCCTGCGGCTCCCGATCCTATAATTAAAATATCGGATGTGTTCATTTTTTAAGATGGCTGAATAATGATTTTTGAATAATCATGGGGCGATTTGCGGTATAATTTTTTGATGAATTATATAGAACTTTACTAGAACAAGCATGTCAATTAATACAGCGGTAAATATGATAAGGGTTTTTGGATGAATTCAGGCGAATACGACCTAGATTTAGTCCGCAAAGTCCAAAAAGGCGACAAAAGATCGTTTGACTTGTTGGTATTAAAATACCAACAAAGAATTATCAATTTAGCTTTTCGGTTTGTAAAAAACTGGGACGATGCGGCAGACGTTGCACAAGATGCGTTTATTAAAGCGTATAAAGGTTTGGCCAAATTTAGGGGCGATAGCGCATTTTATACTTGGCTGTATCGTATTGCGGTAAACACCGCTAAAAATCATTTAGTGTCGGCCAAAAGAAAGTCGACCACTAATGCGCTAGATGCGCAAGAAGCAGAACAGTACGACGGTGCAGACTTACTAAGAGAGAATGCAACGCCAGAAAAAGCAGCTTTAGCAGAAGAGTTGAAAAAAGTTATCCACGAAGCGATAGAAGCTTTGCCAGATGACTTAAAAGAAGCGGTAACGCTACGCGAGTTTGACGGTTTATCGTACGACGAGATAGCCGTAATAATGGATTGTCCTATCGGAACGGTACGATCTAGAATATTTAGAGCAAGGGATGCCATTGATGAAAAAATTAAACCGTTAATAGATTTTGCAGGTATTAGGTAAATATTATGAGCCACAATTTTGAAAAACTGTCCGCACTTATAGATAATGAATTGTCAGAATCTGAAGTAGGCAATGTCAAAAAAATATTATCGAGTGACGAAGACAAAAACTTTTATCTTCGTCAACAAATAATAAAAGACGTATTGCACGGTGAACAAGTAGCCGTAATACCGGCCAATTTTGCAGATAAAATTTCTGCACAAATAGCCGATGAACCTGCAATATTTGCCCCCAACAATATTAAAGCAAACGTGTCTGGGGTAAAACAAAAAGTGGTTGGTTTAGCCATAGCCGCATCCGTTGCGATGGTGTCGTTTATTATGCTACAAGATAATAACCTGCAAACAGGTGTACCTAATTTTAATCAGCAAGAAGTTGCTAAAGTGATACGCGCAGAGGGTATTCAAAACGCCGGTGTAAACGCTGTTAATAATGAAGGGGCCGTTAATTCGGGCTATCAATTAGCGTCAGACAGACAAACCATTAGCCCAAATAAATGGCAAGGTTTAAGCGGTTATAGTAATGATGCTTATAAAACCATGATTAACCAATATTTGGCAACGCATACAGAAGTGTCAACGGTTAATAATATTCAAGGTATCATGCCTTATTCTAAAATTGTGGGTGATGATTCAAAGTAATGAAAGGGTTAGATATACGTCAGTTAGTATTGTGTTGTTTACTGCTTTTGCCTTTTGGGGCAAGCGCGCAAGACGCTGATACCGTAGTAGAAAAAATGGTATCGGCGATGAATAATTTGAGTTATCAGGGTACTTATGTGTACTTGCATGGTGACCAAGTTGAAACCATAAAATTAACCCATACCAACGAAAACGGTAATCAGCACGAAACCTTGTTGTCTTTAAATGGCGAGGCCAGAGAAATTATTCGCAGTAATAATACGGTTTATTGTATTTTACCTTCGCAACAAGCCATTATTATAGACAAGGCCAGAACGCAGTTTTCTGGCATTAATAAACTTACTTTTTATTCAAACGCATTAAAGCAGTTTTACACCTTTAGGCTATTAGGCGATGATAGAATTGCAGGCAAAAAAGCCTATGTGGTTCATATTGAACCTAATGATGAATACCGCTATGCCCACACCTTATGGATAGATAAAAAAGACTATTTACTATTAAAAACTAAAATTAGTGATGCCAATAATCAAACTATTGAACAACTGGTTTTTACAGAAATTGAAGTGATGGACGAGCCTGGTTTAATGCCAATAAAAGCCATTACAGATTCACGCTTTACACAATTAACGACAATAGAAAACAAAGTAAAAGAGTTTGCAACGAATAAAAGCAATTGGAACTTTGAAAACGTACCTACAGGTTATAAATTAAAACAATACTTTAAAAAAACACTGTCTAAAAACGGTAAAGAAATTAAGCAATGGTTGTTTTCAGATGGTCTAATCTCGTACTCTGTATTTATTGAAAAAATGGATAAGGGGCAAGATATGCCAAATAATATGATTACCATGGGTTCGGTTAATGTTTACTCTACAACCTATAATAATTTTGCAATAACCGTAATGGGCGAAGTGCCAGCAAAAACCATTATGATGGCCAGTAGCGGTATAAGTAAAAGTTAAATGTTTTTAGAAAAATTACAAGTTTTAAAAACAGACAACCGTTATATGTGGTTAGAAAACAAACCCAAAACCACATGTGGTGGTTGCGAGCATAATGGCAGTTGCGGTGTTTCATCTTTAGCGAAGGTGTTTAAGTTTAACCGAGACAATACGCTAAAATTAAAAAATGATATACAGGCCAAAACCAACGATTGGGTAGAAATTACCATATCAGACAGCGTTATTTTAAAAAGCAGTTTTTTAATTTATATGTTGCCTTTATTATCGTTAATTTTGGGTGCAATACTGTTTCAAACTTTATTTTCAACCGAACCTGCGTCTATTATTGGTGCATTGCTTGGTTTATTTATTAGTACGTTAATTATTAAAAACCGTACTTTTAATATCCTTCTGCAAGATATACTCAAACCCTCCATTATTAAAGTTATCCAATAGGAATTTATAATGAAATGTTTTAAGAAATTTAGTTTCTTTGTGGCACTGTGTTTATTAATTAGCAACAGCTATGCACAATCTTTGCCTAACTTTATACAACTGGTTAAAAAGTACGACGCATCTGTGGTAAACATCAGCACCACAACTAAAGCCAAAACAGCAACCTTGCCCAACCTAAATATACCCGAGTTAGAAAACTCACCCTTTGGTGAATTATTAAAACGCTTTTTAGAACGTGGACAAGGGCAATTTGCACCGGATAAACAAGAAACCGCCTCTTTAGGGTCTGGCTTTGTTATATCAGCAGACGGATACATACTAACCAATAATCATGTAGTCGATAATGCCGATAAAATTATTGTAAGCATGGTAGATAGACGTGAGTTTGTAGCAACCTTGGTTGGAGTGGATAAAAGAAGTGACATCGCATTACTAAAAATAGATGCAGATGGCCTACAAGCGGTTGAGTTTGGAAAATCATCAGATTTAGAAGTAGGAGAATGGGTGCTGGCCATAGGCTCACCATTTGGTTTTGAACATACCGCAACGGCAGGCATTGTAAGTGCCATAGGCCGCGCCTTACCTAATGAAAATTATGTACCTTTTATTCAAACAGATGTGGCCATTAACCCCGGTAACTCGGGTGGGCCATTGTTTAATATGCAAGGCAAAGTGATTGGCATTAACTCGCAAATTTACAGCCGTACAGGTGGTTTTATGGGGTTATCTTTTGCAATCCCTATAGATATGGCGTTAGACGTGGTTAAACAACTAAAAGATAATGGCAGAGTTAGCCGTGGTTGGTTAGGTGTATTGATTCAAGAAATTTCTGGAGATTTAGCCGAATCGTTTGATATGGAACGCCCAGAAGGTGCGCTGATTGCAGAAATATTAGCAGATAGCCCAGCAGCTTCGTCTGCCATACAAGTGGGCGACATTATTTTAAGTTTTAATGGACACAAAATTGTTCATTCATCAGACTTGCCACCCGTAGTTGGCAGATCGCCAATTGATGAGTTTTCTAACATGCAAATATTACGCAACGGAAAGCGCATGAACCTGAAAATTAAAATTGGAGAGTTGCCCAGTGAACCCAATGCTGAAGTTAAAAAAGTAACCAAAGAAAAGCAAAAATACAAAGCCAATAAATTAGGAATAGAAATAACCCAAGTGCCAGCATTGGTAGCTAAAAGCCTGCATACAGGTAACAAAGGCGTGTATGTTAAAAAAGTTATAGCAGGCACAGCAAAAGACGCAGGCATAAAACAAGGCGATGTGATTTTGCAATTTAATTATCAAAAAATAGAAAGCGCCAATCACCTAGATGACTTGATAGAAGAAATAGGCGTAGGGCGAACCGTACCTGTGCTGGTACAAAGAGAATCTGGCCCGATATTTTTAGCCATGAAAATCAAGTAAAAACAGCCTAAATCGTCGACCCCTTGCTATGGTGACTTTAAATATTGACTATGTACATCGCGAGGGGTGTCATCTTTGTGATGATTATTTAGCGCAATTAATCGCGTTTTCAAAAAAACACAATGTACAGTTTGTGCAAAAAGATGTCGATTCAAACCATCAACTTTATGAACGTTATAATGTAGACGTGCCAGCGGTGGTTTTGAATGGTGTAATTATAAATAAGCACTTTTTTGATGAAAATGAATTATTAAAAGGGCTGTCTCTACCTCTACCTCGTTTGTAATATCATTATTACTAACAAGAGCAACAGCACAATAGTGTAGAATGCACGGTTACTTTTTGCTTGCTAATTGTTCATGAAAAACATTCGTAACTTTTCCATTATTGCCCATATAGACCACGGTAAATCTACCTTGGCGGATCGTTTTATTCAAATGTGCGGTGGCTTGTCCGAACGTGAAATGTCGGCGCAAGTATTAGACTCTATGGACATAGAGCGTGAACGTGGCATAACCATAAAATCTCAATGTGTGACATTAAATTACACCGCAAAAAACGGTGAAGTTTATACGCTAAACTTTATCGACACCCCCGGCCATGTAGATTTTAGCTACGAAGTATCGCGCTCTTTAGCCGCGTGTGAAGGCGCACTATTAATTGTAGATGCATCACAAGGGGTAGAGGCGCAAAGCGTGGCTAACTGCTATACAGCAATAGAGCTAGAGCTGGAAGTATTGCCTGTTTTAAATAAAATTGACTTACCATCGGCAGACCCAGAAAGGGTAATGGAAGAAATTGAAGATGTTATTGGTATTGATGCAATGGAAGCGGTACAAACCAGTGCTAAAACAGGGCAAGGGGTCGACGATTTACTGGAAGAAATCGTTAAAAAAATACCTGCCCCCGTTGGTGATATTAATGCGCCACTTAAAGCATTAATTATAGATTCATGGTTCGACAATTATGTGGGCGTTATCTCGCTGGTAAGAATCATAGACGGACAAGTAAAAAAGTCCGACAAGATTCACATGATGTCATCGAAGAAAACATTCAATGTAGATTCTGTAGGCGTATTCACACCAAAACGATTACAAAAAGATGCATTAACACCGGGCGATGTGGGTTACATTATTGCTGGCATTAAAGACTTAGATGGCGCAAGAGTGGGCGATACCATTACCCAAGACAGGGATAGAGCAGAAGAGGCATTAGACGGTTTTGAAACCATACTGCCCAAAGTGTTTGCCGGTATGTACCCCATCTCGTCAGACGATTACGAAAGCTTTAGAGATGCACTACAAAAATTACAACTAAACGATGCCTCATTACAGTACGAGCCAGAATCGTCAGAAGCCTTAGGTTTTGGTTTTAGATGCGGCTTTTTAGGCATGTTACACATGGAAATTGTGCAAGAGCGATTAGAACGAGAATACGATTTAGACTTAATCACCACCGCACCAACCGTAGTTTATAAAGTTATCAACCATAAAAATGAAGAATTGATGGTTCATAATCCATCACAGCTTCCTATCCCCAATCACATTAATGAGTTGTGTGAGCCAATTATATTAGCCAACATATTAGTGCCACAAGCGCATGTGGGCGACGTGATAAAGTTGTGTATAGAAAAACGTGGTGTACAAAAAAACATGCAGTTTATGGGTAAACAAGTCACCATATCTTACGAGTTACCGTTAAGTGAAGTGGTGATGGACTTTTTTGATAGATTAAAATCGGTCAGCCGTGGTTATGCATCGTTTGATTATGACTTTGTACGTTTTGAAGCGGCCAATTTAGTGAGGCTGGATATTTTAATTAATGGGGAGCCTGTGGACGCACTGTCCATGATTATTCATCGTGATAACTCCGTCTATAAAGGTCGAGATTTAACCGCCAAAATGAAAGAGATTATCCCGCGTCAAATGTTTGATGTAGCTATACAAGCAGCCATTGGCGGGCAAATTATTGCACGCTCTACTATTAAAGCATTACGTAAAAATGTAACCGCTAAATGCTATGGCGGTGATGTATCGCGTAAACGTAAATTATTAGAAAAGCAAAAAGCAGGTAAAAAACGCATGAAACAAATAGGCAGTGTAGAAATTCCTCAAGATGCATTTTTAGCTGTATTACGCTCAGAAAACTAGGAAAAGGATAAACAATGAATTTTGATTTTGCATTATTTATGGTGATAGCGACGTTTGTATCGGGCGTTATTTGGGGCATAGACAGTTTATTTTTTAACAAGAAAAGAAAAGAAAAGCACCAGCAACAACTTAATAAAGCCAAAGCAGAAGTAATAGCAGATGCGAAAGAAAAAGGCGTAAAGGTAAAAGACGAATCGACCTTATTGGCCGACGTAAAACCGTTTAAAAAACCGTTAATGGTAGATTATGCAGAATCTTTTTTCCCCGTTTTATTGTTCGTTTTAATCATTCGTTCATTTATAGCCGAACCGTTTAGAATCCCATCGGGGTCGATGTTTCCTACCCTTTTAGTTGGCGATTTTATATTGGTAAATAAATCGGCCTATGGCGTTAAATTACCGGTATTAAATACAAAAATAATAGAAACGGGCGAACCAGAAAGAGGCGACGTAATAGTGTTTAGGTACCCAGAAGACCCAAGACTAGACTACATAAAACGTGTTATTGGCATACCGGGTGATAAAATAAGTTATATAAATAAAACCCTGCGTATTAATAATGAAGTGGTTAGCGTAGAGCGCCAAAATGTTTATATGCCGCCCAATAAAACCATGCCAGATTCTCGCGAAATTGAATACAAAGAAAACCTAACAGATGCAGGGCACAATATTTTAATGAACACCAACCGTTTAAGTGACAATATAGAATTTGTCGTGCCACCTAAAAAGTATTTTGTTATGGGTGACAACCGTGATAACTCGCGCGATAGCCGTTATTGGGGATACGTACCCGAAGAAAATTTACGCGGCAAAGCCTTTATGATTTGGATGAACTGGGACAACGTAAATACCACCGTTATGTTTAATCGCATTGGCTCCAGTATTAAATAAACGTCATGTTAAATAAAGATTATCAAAAACTGATGGAAAAATTGTCTATTGAGTTTACAGACATTAATCTTTTAAAAACGGCGCTAACTCATAAAAGTGCCAACCATAATCATAACGAACGATTAGAGTTTTTAGGTGACAGCATATTAAGTTTTGTCATTACCAGTGAGCTTTACGAAAAAAACACTAATCTGCGTGAGGGCGACCTAAGCCGATTACGTTCTAGCCTAGTACGCGGGTCTACATTGGCTCAAATAAGCAGTAATTTAGGCGTAGGGGATTATTTAATACTTGGCTCTGGCGAGCTTAAATCGGGCGGTTTTCGTCGCTTGTCTATTTTAGAAGATGCCCTAGAAGCCATTATAGGTGCTTATTATTTAGACCAAGGTTTTAATGCATGCAAAGTATTTATATTGCAAATGTTTAAAAACAAACTAGCCAACCCGCCAGAGCTAAATAGCCTAAAAGACCCTAAAACGCGTCTGCAAGAATATTTACAATCCAACAAAATAGCCTTGCCCGTGTATGAAATTATAAAAACAGAAGGCAAAGACCACACACAAAAATTTACCGTGCGTTGTACGGTAGAAGCCTTATCTATAGCAAAGTCTGCCAAGTCTGGTAGTAGAAAAAAGGCAGAACAACAAGCCGCTTTAGACCTATTTGAGCAACTGGAAAAAAAGAAAAAACAAGTGAAAACAAGTAAATGAAAAAAACAAAATGCGGATATATAGCCCTTTTAGGCCGTCCAAACACCGGTAAATCGACCTTACTTAACCGTCTTATTGGTTATCATTTAAGTATTATAACCGCCAAACCACAAACCACGCGGCACACCGTTTTAGGTGTAAAAATAAAAGGTAATACTCAATTTTGCTTTGTAGACACCCCAGGTATACATGAAAGACAAGACAAAGTATTAAACAAAGTGCTAAACCGTGCGGCAATATCTGTCGCTAAAGACGTAGACGTAATTTTTCATATGGTATCGGTAAACCAATGGACAGACGAAGATCAACGCGTATTAGACTACATACAAAGTGGCCCCAAACATATAGATGTAATATGCGTGGTTAATAAAATAGACAGCTTGCCACAAAAGCAAGACAGCTTAGCTTTTATAAAAAAAATAGGCGACATGAATGTTTATAAAGACATTGTGCCAATCTCTGCACGTAAATTAGTTAATACCGATTATTTAGAAAACTTGGCAGAAGGTTACTTGCCAGATGCACCCTTTGCATACAGCGATGATGAATGGACGGATAAATCTGAACGGTTTATCGCATCAGAATACATACGAGAGCAACTAACCACACAATTAGATAAAGAATTGCCTTACTCCATATCGGTAGAAATAGAACGTTTTGAACCCGAAAAAAACGTCACCCATATTGCCGCCAATATATACGTAGAAAAAGAATCACAAAAACGCATAGTAATTGGCAAAGGCGGCTCTAAATTAAAATTAGTAGGTAGCCGCGCCCGCGCCAACTTAGAAAAAATGCTAGACAGACGAGTGAACCTAAAATTGTGGGTAAAAATCCGCGATAAATGGACAGACGACCTAAAAGCCATAAATCAACTGGGTTATAACGACCATTAATATACTTGCGACACAAGCCTTTGTGTTGCACCACAGAGACTACTCTAATACCAGTAAAATACTGTATTGCTTAACTAAAGATTATGGCTTGGTACACATATTAGCCAAGGGCGTTAAAAACAGAAAATCCCCTTTTTTTGCAGACTGCCAACCCTTTAGATTAATTGATATACAGTTTATAAAAAAAACAGGCTTATCCATTTTAACCGCCAGCCAAACGGTTTCCTTAATACAATTTACAGAAACCAAAAAACAGTTTTCGGGCTTTTATATTAATGAGTTGCTTTATAGATTGATTAAAATAGAGCAACAAGACAGCGAATTATTTATGCTTTATTTAAAAACGATGGATGAGCTTTTAGATGAAAATGACTTAGAAATGATTCTACGCAAGTTCGAGTTTAGCCTGCTAAGTAATTTAGGTTATGATTTTCAGCAATCAGAAAACCATCAAATAAACCCTGATGAAATGTACCAACTTTGTTTATCGGATATGAACTTTAAGTTGATAGATAAAACCCGTAATCATCACCAAGGGGTCGACAGTTTTGAGGGTAAATTCGTCTTAACGTTAAACCAAATAAATACTGAAAATATTAGCCAATACAAAAAACAATGCAAACAATATTGCCGCTTAATGTTTAATGTGTTGTTAAATGGTAAACCCCTTAAAAGCCGCGAGTTATTTGCGCAATTAAAACCATGAAACCAACCATTCAAGATTTAGCCTACCAAGTACTAATGGAAAGCGATGTCGATAAAAAAATCGCATTAAGTTACCAAGCTAATGAGTTAATCCAAACCAATCAATGTGTTTTTAACCACCCCAATAAAAGCAATAGAGTAGACATACCCGGTCGCCCCAATAAACCCAACTTAGTACTGCCAAAGCAACTAAAAAAAAGAAAAATGCATACAGAAAAAGGCATAAGGGCTTTTTACCACGCAGTAGCACATATAGAGTTTAACGCCATCAACCTAGCGTGGGATGCCGTATACCGATTTACCGACATGCCAAAACAATACTATTTAGATTGGGCGCAAGTAGGGCAAGAAGAAAGCAAACATTTTAAAATGCTAAACGACTACCTGCACGACTTAGATTCGGGCTACGGCGAGTTTGACGCGCATAACGGCCTGTGGGAAATGGCCGTAAAAACCGATGGCAGTGTACTAGAACGCATGGCATTAGTACCAAGAGTGTTAGAAGCGCGTGGTTTAGACGTAACCCCGCCCATGCTAAAAAAATTAAAACAACTTAAAGACGAGCGCGGTTTTGCGTTGCTAAATATTATTTTAAAAGAAGAAGTTGATCACGTAAGAAAGGGCAACAACTGGTATCATTATTTATGTGAACTTGAGTCGTTAGACTCGATAAAAACATTTGAAACGCTGGTCGACAAATATTTTATGGGCAAAATTAGAGGCCCCTTTAATAGAGAGCAACGGCTGCAAGCCGGTTTTACCGTAGAAGAAATGAACAACTTAGAGCACATATCACTATGAAAAAAATAATAAGCCTGGCATTACTAATGGCCACCTTTAAAAGTTTTGCCATGCCAGCAACTATAATGATATTTGATGAAACAGAACCACAAAACACACCCGGTATAAACCGCATGATATTTTCTGGCGATTTATTAAGAATAGATGACGGAAACGACCAATCGGGTTATGTTTTGTACAACAGTAAAACCAAAGTTATCTCCAGCATCAGCCACGAAGAGCGCATGGTGCTAGAAATAAAACGCCCAACGGGTGAAATAAAAACCAGAAAAAACGACTTTAAACAAAATATAAGTGAAGACAAAAAAGCGCCAAAAATAGCCGGTAAACCTATATTAAAAGTAGACTTTTATTACGGTATGCAACGCTGTGGAACGGCCAATACAGTAAAAGGTTTTTTTGAAAAAGAATTAGCCCTATTGCAAGACTACTACCAAACCCTGCAAATGGATGCCAAAGTAAATATAGACAAAACCCCAGACGAATTTTTAACCGGTTGTTACATCAACAACTACGTTAATCATGTGGTCAACTATTATCAACACGGTTTCCCAATTGCAATTACAAGGGAAGACGGCTTTTCACGTTTACTAAAAGGCTTTCAAAACAAAGAAGTGGATAAAAGCTGGTTAAGCGTGCCAAAAAATTATGGCAGTTATTCAATGTCGTTAGCAACCCCAGCAACCCCAGAAGCACCAAAAAAATAAATTACTCGGTGTCTTTATAAACCAATTTTGTTTTAGACAAAATATCGTTTAAAGCACGTTTCTCTTTATCAAATAGAGACCACAAAAAGCCTAAACCCAAAGTAGCACAGCAAAGTACGCTGGCAAAAAAGCGTATTAAAGCGGTGCTCCAATCTAAACGGCTACCATCTAACTTTACCACTTTAATTTTCCATGCTCTTAATCCCAAGGTTTCACCTTTGCGCCAAAACCAAACATAAAATAAAATAATGACAGAAACCAAATAATAAAAGTACCACCAAGGATAAGTCGCATCACCGTTTTCATTAATAAATGTATCGCCGCCCATGGCAATAAATGCTACCGCACCTGCAAAAATTAAAGTGGTTAACACCAAAAGCGAATCGTAAGCCATAATGCTAAGGCGTTTTAATAAAGACACATATTGAGATGAATTTGACACGATAAATCACAAAAATAAAAAATGAGATTATACCTGAATCGTAAATGGGTAAAAGTGTTTGTAAAAAGGCTTTTTTAAACGAGTAAAAATAAATTACTTCTATTATTTTGATTTAAAGGTTATTAATTAACCTTAACAGCTAAAAAATTTATCCACCATTAAACTAAAAACTTTAGCCTTTTGTGCATGTGGCCAATGGCCACTGTTGGCTATTTGTTTAAAACCAACATTATTAAAATGTTGGTTTATTTCATCAAGATATTTTTCTTGAATATAATTTGAAAGTTCGCCTTTTATAAATAAAGTTGGGTTGTTTATTTGGCTTTTTAGTAAAGGGCTGTTGGCGACGTTTTGTTGGTTACTGGTTAAATTTTCTAAATCAAACGCCCAACTCCATTGATCATTTTTAAATAACAAACTGTGCAATAAAAAATTACGAATTGAAGCAGTGGTTATTTTGCGTTGTAAAACAACATCGGCTTCTTTTCGGTTTTTTATGTGATGTAAGTCAACAGCGTTTAACGCCTCAAAAATATCTAAATGGTGTAATGGATATTGAACAGGGGCGATGTCTACAATAATGCTTTTATCAAACAAATTGGCATTTAGGTCTAACGCTTTCATGGCGACTTTACCGCCCATAGAATGGCCGATTAAATGCGCTTTTGTCGCGCAATGTTTTTGTACCCATTTTAATAATGCGTTGGCCGTTTGTTCATAATCAAAATTAGCGGTACGATACGATTGCCCATGATTGGGTAAGTCGATACAAAATACTTGGTAGTTTTTTGCTAATATTTTAGCTTGCTGTTGCCAATTTTTAGACGAACCCAATAACCCATGAATAATAATAACCGGTTGTCCTGCACCACTTACCGTGTAGTGTAATTTATCTGCCACCGTCGCCAGATGCCTTTAATAGTAATTTGTCCATCCAACTGTCTGGCAATATGCGTTTTAAAAATACCAACAATTTAGCCGGTGTGGTTACGGGGTAACGTATTTTTGGGTGTTTGCTTTCTAACGCGTGTAGTAGTTTTTTATATACGGCAGAAGGTGGCAAGGTAAAAGGTACGGCCGCGCCTTTGGTTTGCAGGCGTTTTACCATATTGGCGTATTGTTCTTTATGTATGCTGTTTTGTGCATCTATATGTTTTGCAAAAGCTAAATAGGCATTGGCTCTAAATTTACTTTCTATTGGCCCAGGTTCTATTAAAGATACTTTAATATTGGTGCGGTGCAACTCTTGCCGTAGGGTGTCAGTTAGTCCTTCTATCGCAAATTTACTGGCGTTATACGCGCCACGGTAGGGCATGGTGGTTACGCCTAAAATAGAGCTGTTTTGTATAATACGACCGTGCCCTTGCTTACGCATTACGGGCAATACTAAGTTGGTTAGTTGTAACCAGCCAAATACGTTGGTTTCAAATTGTATGCGTAAGGTTTCGCGAGTTAAATCTTCTACTGCGCCAACCAAACCATACGCGCCGTTATTAAATAGCGCATCTAAGGTGCCACCGGTTTGCTTTAGCACAATATCCACGGCCGACTCTACCGAGCTTGGGTCGAGCAAGTCTAATAATAATCCGTTTAAACCTTGTTCTATAAGGCTACGTACGTCGGCCTCTTTACGGGCAGTGGCAAATACTAAATAACCGCGTTTGTGCAGTTGTGTGGCGCAGTAATGCCCAATACCGCTAGAGCAACCGGTAATTAATATGGATTTTCTATTTTTCATACACGCATTTTACACCCGACTAAGTGAAAAAATAGTTAATATTTGGTAGAATAGCGGGCTAATTTAAAATTACGGGTAATGCCAGTGCTTGATACATACAGACAACATGTAAAAGAACGTGAACAACAAGGTGTGCCGCCGCAAGCGTTATCTACAAGCCAAGTAGAGCAACTGGTAACTTTAATACAAAACCCACCCAAGGGTGAAGATGCGTTTTTAGTTGATTTGTTAACCCACCGTGTGCCACCGGGTGTAGACCAAGCGGCACAAGTAAAAGCCCGTTTTTTAGCCAGTATTGCAAAAGGCGATATTGGAACCGACCTAATAAGTGATGCACTGGCGGTAGAACTTTTAGGCACCATGTTAGGTGGTTTTAATATAGATGCTTTGGTAGACGTTTTAGATAACGACAAATTAGCACCGATAGCGGTTACGGCCTTGTCTAAAACCTTATTGATGTTTGATGCCCAGCATGATGTTATTGAAAAAGCCAAAAGCAATTCTTTTGCCAAACAAGTGGTCGATTCTTGGGCGAATGCAGATTGGTTTACCAATAAACCTAAACTGCAAACAAAAATTACCGTTAGTGTTTTTAAGGTAGATGGCGAAACCAATACCGATGATTTATCCCCCGCCAGTGAAGCGTGGAGTAGACCAGATATACCGCTTCATGCACAGTCTATGCTTATTAGTAAAATGGACAATGCACTGGGCACAATTGATGCGTTAAAAGCAAAAGGTCACGACATTGCCTACGTTGGTGATGTGGTCGGTACGGGTTCGTCGCGTAAGTCTGCCATAAATTCTGTTTTATGGCACTTTGGCAAAGACATTCCGTTTGTACCTAATAAACGCCAAGGTGGTGTGGTTATTGGTGGCAAAATTGCGCCCATCTTTTTTAACACCGCAGAAGATTCTGGCTGTTTACCCATACAATGTGATGTGTCTAAAATGAACACGGGTGATTTAATTCATATTTATCCATATGATGGAAAAATCACTAACGATAGTGATGAAACCATCGCCGAGTTTGAATTAAACCCCGTAACCATGGCAGACGAAATACAGGCAGGTGGGCGCATACCGTTAATTATAGGTCGCACCCTTACCGATAAAATACGCGAAGGTTTAGGCTTAGAACCGACCGACATATTCCAACGCCCATTTGTGGCTAAAGATACCGGTAAAGGTTACACCTTAGCGCAAAAAATGGTTGGCAAAGCCTGCGGTGTAGAAGGCATACGCCCAGGTACATACTGCGAACCACGTATGACTACCGTTGGCTCGCAAGACACCACGGGGCCTATGACCCGTGACGAATTAAAAGAGTTGGCGTGTTTAAGCTTTTCTGCAGATTTAGTAATGCAAAGCTTTTGCCACACCGCCGCCTACCCAAAACCAATAGACATAACCACCCACAGCACCTTGCCTGCGTTTATAGAAACCCGTGCAGGGGTGTCGTTACGCCCTGGTGATGGCATCATACACTCGTGGTTAAACCGTATGATATTGCCCGATACCGTAGGCACAGGTGGCGATTCGCACACACGTTTTCCGTTAGGTATTAGTTTCCCTGCGGGGTCTGGCTTGGTGGCGTTTGGGGCCGCTTTAGGCGTTATGCCGTTAGACATGCCAGAGTCGGTATTGGTAAAATTTACAGGTGAAATGCAACCGGGTGTAACCCTGCGCGACTTAGTAAACGCCATACCCTATGTTGCTATACAAAAGGGTTTATTAACGGTAGAAAAGAAAGGTAAAAAGAATGTCTACTCTGGCGTGATACTAGAAATAGAAGGTTTACCAAATTTAAAAGTAGAGCAAGCGTTTGAGTTGTCCGACGCATCCGCAGAGCGTTCATCTGCCGCGTGTACAGTAAAATTAAATAAAGCACCGATTATCGAATACTTGCAGTCTAACATCACCTTATTAAAATGGATGATTGCCGACGGATATAACGACCAGCGCACCATACAACGCCGTATAGACAGCATGCAAGCGTGGATTGATAACCCCGTATTAATGCAGGCAGACGACAACGCCGAATATGTAGAAACAATCGAGATTGACCTAAACACCATTAAAGAGCCCATTATGGCCTGCCCCAATGACCCAGACGATGTGAAATTATTGTCTGACGTGGCAGGGGTAGCGGTAGACGAAGTATTTTTAGGTTCGTGCATGACCAACATCGGTCACTATCGTGCATCTGCAAAAGTATTAGAAACCTTTGGCAAAGCCATACCCACGCGTATGTGGGTAGCACCACCCACCAAAATGGACGAGCATCAGCTTACCCTAGAAGGCGTATACAGCATTTTTGGCAAGTCGGGCGCACGTACAGAAGTACCAGGCTGTTCATTGTGTATGGGCAACCAAGCACGCGTGGCAGATGGCGCAACGGTGGTATCAACATCCACACGTAACTTCCCCAACCGTTTAGGTAAAGACGCGCAAGTGTATTTGTCGTCGGCAGAGTTAGCCTCGGTTTGTGCAATCTTAGGCCACATCCCCACGGTGGCGCAGTACATGGAACACATGAAGTCCATCGAACCTATGGCACACGACATATACCGCTACTTAAATTTTGATCAGATAGCAGAATATCAAGACGTGGCAGACAAAGTTATCCCCATAAAAATAGCCTAAAAAAGCCCTAAATCGTCGACCCCTTGCCCTGTTTTACCTGTCCCAAGCAAGGCTTGGGGCAGGTAAAACAGGTGCAATTGGGTTAATTTAGACCAAGGGGTCGACGATTTAGGGCTTTTTTTCACACTTTAATAGTTAATAAAATTATGAATATTTCTAAAAATCACGCGGTATCTTTTCATTTTACTTTAACCAATAGCGATGGAGAGGTATTAGACAGCTCTAAAGGAGCAGGGCCATTAATTTATTTGCACGGTGCAGAAAATTTATTACCAAAGTTAGAAGAAGCCTTAGCTGGTAAAGCCGTAAGTGATAAATTTACAGCTACCATCGCGCCAAAAGACGCTTATGGCGAAGTAAACCCAGACATGATTAAAAGAATGCCAAGACAAATGTTTGATAGTTTTGAAGGTGGTATTAAAGTAGGTATGGAAATAGAAGCCAAAGGCCCCAACGGTGAAGTACAACACGTTGTAATACAAGACATTAGCGATGAAGGCGTTTTAGTTAATAGCAACCACCCGTTTGCGGGGCAAACACTAATATTTGATATTGAAATTGACTCGATACGTGAAGCGACTGAAGATGAAATTAAGCACCGTCATATTCATACGGCCGGTTGCAACCACTAATAATTAGGCAATTAATGTTTTTACCTTATATTGCTGTATTTTTTTCAAAATGTCCTAAAACCTGTCTACCCTGACGATATTGTATTTAAAAATACGCCAAGTTTTGGCTAGGCATTTTAACGCAACTGCTTGAAAGACGTTTTAATTGTCTTTGCAAACAGGTACTGCTATAAAGCAAAGTGTGTTTACATCTTTGTCTGCTACTTATTGTGTAGGCAAGGGGTCGACGAAATAGGCCTGTTTTAGGTGTTCTGACTTTTAAGCCCGCGGTTCAATTCTAAAAATAATATTTTTACGGTTGCTAATGCAGGTATGGCGATAACCATGCCCATTAAGTCAAAGGTGCTACCAAAAATTATTACCCCACAAATAACCGTCATGGGGTGTAAATTGACAGAGTTAGCGATTAAAGATGGAATAACAAATAAATTATCAATAAGCTGTGCCGCTAAAATAACCGAAACGGCCACCAGAATCATTTGTAGTTCATTAGGGTATTGGGCTAGGGCAACCAATACTGGGCCTGCCATAGCAAGCAATGGGCCAATGTAAGGGATTATATTTAATAAGCCTGCTAAAAAACCCAGTAGTAAAGCAGACTCTATGCCGACAATAAAAAAACCGAAAGATGTTACGACAAACATAATAAGGGACTGCAACATAATGCCACTTAAATATATTTGTAATTGGGTGGTAATTCTAAAATAGATAGACCAGCCTAACTCAAAATATTTATTAGGCAGTAAACCAATAATAAGATTTCTTACTTGTTTAAAGTCGCGCAATAAAAAATAACTAAAAATAGGTACCAAAAACAAAATAATACTGGCACCCAGTAAATTTTGAGAAATACTAACGGCAATGGGTTTTGCAAATTTTTGTAACTGGCTGGTATCTGGCAAGTATGGGGTGCTGGATGTAAACTGGAACCCTGTTATTTGACTAATTTTATTTTCTAACTGGTTGGCAATTTTATTAAATGCTTGGCTAATTTCTGGAAATTGATTTTGTAAACGCAATACTTGATCAGTAATTTCAGGAACTATAAAGGTAATACCCAAAACAATAACTGTAATTAACATTAATAAAGGCAGTAAAATTGCCGCCGTTTTAGGTAACCCATTACGCAATAAATAGTTGCTGTAGGGTCTTAATATGGTGTAAACAATAAATGAGATACCTAGCGGCACAATAATGCTTTTTAGTAAAAGCGTTAAGCCATAAAAAATAATAATAAATAAACTTAATATTAGTAAAGTTTTTGCTAACGGTTTGTTAAAAAACGTAATGGTCATTTGGCTAAGTGGTTATTGGCTGTACGCAAACGTTCTGCTAATACTTTGTTTAAATTTAGCAAAAAAAGTGCCGCCATAGAGGGGCTATGGTCTATCCAATCTTTTAAGTCTTGCCGTAAAAAGAAAACCAGTTCTGTAGGTTCGGTGCATAATGCCGTTGCTGTACGTTTATCGGTAAAAGAGAGGGCGACCTCACCAAAAAATTCACCTTTTTTTAGTTCGGTTAATAGGGTCTTGCCAGACTTGATGGCAACCGTGCCAGACAATATTAAAATAACACCTTCACCGTCATCATCTTTTTTAAATATGGTTTCATCTTTGTTGTAGCTTCTAACATGCATTTCTTTACAAAGTGTATTAAGAGCCGTTTTGGGTATACCTTTAAACAACGGTGTTTGGGACCATAAAGAGACAATGTTTTGATGTACGCTTTTAGCAGGTTTAAATAAATTACTCCAAAAGGGTGATGTGGTCATGATTTATTAATATCCAAAGGTAAAATAATGCCTTCATTGGCTAGCATGTCGGTTAATTTAATAAGCGGCAAGCCAATTAAAGCACTGGGGTCATTGCCGTCCATACTAGAAAACAATGCAATGCCTAATGATTCTGATTTAAAACTACCTGCGCAGTTATAGGGTTTTTCAATGTGTAAATATTGCTCAATTTGTGGTGCCAATAGTTGTCTAAATTGAACGTTATAAGGCACAACGTCAACTTGATAACTGTTTTTATCTGAATTATATAAACATAAACCTGTATAAAACGTCACTAATTGACCGGATAAAAAAGTTAATTGTTTTATAGCCGTTTTATGGTTATTGGGTTTTCCTAAAATAATATTGTTGCATAGTGCAACTTGGTCAGAGCCAATAATTAAATGTTTGGGGTATTGTAATAACAATGATTCGGCTTTTTTTATGGACAAACGCTTTACCAAATTTATTGGTGTTTCGTTACTTAAAGGCGTTTCATCGCAAATGGGTTTTGCGCATTCAAAAGGAATGTGCAACTTGTTTAATAGTTCTTTTCTAAAAGGCGATGTTGAGCCTAAAACTAAAGGGTTAAAAGCCATTGTTAAGCTTACTCAATTTCTATTAAAACCTCATCGGGGTTAACAGCAACGGCTTTTTCAACATATATTTTTTTAATAACGCCCGATATAGGAGCCGTAATTTCGGTTTCCATTTTCATCGCTTCAGTAATTAAGAGTGATTGTCCCTCTTCTACGTTATCACCTTCGGCAACTAAAATATCAACAATGGTGCCAGGCATAGAGCTGGTAACATGGCCAGGTTTAGTGGCTTTGGGGCGATTACCTTTACCTGCTTTATGCGACGATGTGGGTTCACCAGAGAGCAACATTTCTTCGTGGGTTTCAATTAATACTTCCTCTGGCTGTCCATCTACCGTTAAGTAAAAAGGCCTCAAGTGTTCACTGGGGTGGCCCGAACCTGTTACACGCACTTGGTAGCTTTCGCCGTGTAAATTGACAGAAAACTCGACAGGTGTCATTTCGTTGCCGGCATTGCTAGATATTGGCATTAATAATTCTGGCTCTAAGGTGCCGTCATCTCTATTTTTTAAAAAGTCTTTGCCAAGTTCTGGAAACATAGCAACGGTCATAATGTCTTCGTCGTTGTGGGCATTTTCACCTGCATCGTTAACCTGATTTTGCCATTCGGGTTTTATCAAATCTGCAGGGCGACAACTGATAATTTCTTCATCGCCAATGGCTTTTCTTATAATGTTGGCATCGGGCGCAGCAGGCGATTTACCGTACTTACCTTGTAAATACAATTTTACTTCGTTAGTGATGGATTGATAACGCTTGCCTGTTAATACATTAATTACCGCTTGGCTACCCACTATTTGAGAAGTAGGCGTTACTAAAGGTGGGTAACCTAAGTCTTTGCGTACTTTAGGTATTTCATCCAAAACGTCATTCATTTTATTAAGTGCATTTTGTTCTTTTAACTGGTTGGCTAAGTTAGAAATCATTCCGCCAGGTACTTGGTTAACATGTACTCGGGTATCTAAACCTGTAAATTCACTTTCAAATTGGTGGTATTTTTTTCTGACTTCTCTAAAATAAAAGCCAATTTCTTGGAGCTTTCCTAAATCTAACCCTGTTGCGTAAGCGGTATCTTGTAGGGCAACAACCATGCTTTCGGTAGGTGCGTGGCTAGCACCACTAGCAAAAGAAGAAATAGCCGTATCAATATGTAAACAACCGTTTTCTACTGCTTTAAAATGGTTAATACTAGAAAGGCCAGAGGTATCGTGCGAATGCAATTGCAGTGGGATAGAAACAGTAGCACTAAGGGTTTTAAATAAACTTGCAGATGCATTAGGTGTTAACAAACTCGCCATGTCTTTTACAACAATACTGTCGCAACCCATGTTTTCTAGCTCTATTGCCATTTTAACAAATTGTTCGTCTGTATGAACGGGGCTGGTGGTGTAACAAATAGTACCTTGAGCATGTTTGCCGGCTTTTTTAACCGCATTAATTGATGTTACTAAATTACGTGTGTCGTTCATCGCATCAAATACACGAAAAACGTCCATGCCATTATTGGCAGCTAGTGCAACAAATTTTTCTACCACATCGTCCGAATAATGTCGGTAGCCTAGCAAGTTTTGACCACGCAACAACATTTGTGTACGGGTGTTGGGTAGTGCATCGCGTAGTTTTCTTAATCTTTCCCAAGGGTCTTCTTTTAAAAACCGTAGGCAAGCATCGTAGGTTGCACCGCCCCAAAGCTCTAAAGACCAATAACCAATATCGTCCAGTTTAGAGCAAATAGGTAACATGTCTTCTAAGCGCATTCGGGTGGCTAAAAGACTTTGATGACCATCTCTTAATACGGTTTCGGTAATGTGAACTTTAGGCATGGTTTTTACTCTGTTGATGTTTTTTCTCTAGATGCGCGTAAATACTGGCAGCAATAATGGTGGCAATTTCACGGTTATCTTGTTTAATGGAATAGTTAATGAGTTTTGGATTATCTTCAACAAAACTGGTATTAAATGAGGCATTTTTAAAACTTTTATTTTTAAGGATGGCTTTTTGATAAGGAATGGTCGTTTTAACGCCATACACTCCAATATCGTCTAAGGCACGCAAAGAACGACGTATTAAGCTCTCCCAATCGGGTGCCCAAACAATCATTTTGGCGCACATCGAGTCGTAATAAGGGGGGATTTCGTAACCCGAATAAATAGCAGAATCCACCCTAATACCTGGCCCGCCAGGTGCAAAATAACGTGTTATACGGCCAAAACTGGGCAAAAAGTCGTTTTTAGGGTCTTCGGCATTGATTCTAAATTCCATTGCAATGCCATTTACTTTTAAATCTTTTTGTTTTATTGACAGTTTTTTTCCACTGGCAACATTTATTTGTTCTTGAACTAAATCTACCCCAGTGATAGCTTCGGTAACACAATGCTCTACCTGCAACCGAGTATTCATTTCCATAAAATAAAACTGTTGGTTTTCTGCCATTAAAAACTCAACTGTGCCGGCATTCCAATAATCGACTTGTTTTGCCGCTTTTACCGCCAAATCACCAATATAATGGCGTTGTTCATCTGTTAATTGTGGTGATGGGGCTATTTCTATTAGTTTTTGGTTACGACGTTGTATAGAGCAGTCTCTTTCAAACAAATGCACTACATTGCCGTGTTTGTCGGCCATTATTTGCACTTCGATATGTTTGGGGTTAACAATGGCTTTTTCTATAAAAATGTCGCCACTACCAAAAGCTTTTGTGGTTTCAGATATAACTCTATCGTAATTTTTTATTAGTTCTTTTTTATTATCACAACGGCGTATTCCTCTACCGCCGCCGCCATTAGTGGCTTTTAGCATAATAGGGTAGCCATAACTTTCGGCAAGCTCTACCGCCTGTTCTACAGATTCTAGGTTTTCTTTGCTACCCGGGATAACAGGAACGTTGGCTTCTATCATCGCTTTTCGTGCTGCGATTTTGTCGCCCATTTGTTTGATAACGTGAGAGTTAGGGCCAATAAATTCGATGCCTTTTTTCTCGCAATATTCGGCAAGTTTGGCATTTTCAGATAAGAAGCCGTAACCCGGATGTAACCCATCACAGCCCGTGGCCAAGGCTAAATTAACTAAGCGATGAATGTTGAGGTAGCCAGCAACAGATTCTGGGCCAATATTGTAAGATTCATCGGCTTTTTTTACATGTAAGCCTGCGCGGTCTGCGTCGGTATAAACAGCGACCGATTTTATGCCCATTTCTGAACATGCACGAATGATTCTTACCGCTATTTCACCGCGATTGGCAATTAAAACTTTTTTTATCATAATTCAAGTTAAGCTGACAGTAATGAGCATCATTTTAACATGGAAAGTTTTTGTTTTGTATGTTTGTCATGTCATTAGAATTTTATAAACCGTATTTTAAAAATAAAAATATTACGTAAGCATTTGAAAGTTATGATTAATAATAAATCTTATGGTCGGTTTTTAGATGATGAAAGTCGTTTCGTTTGAGAAAACATTAAGCAATAGACGTATTGATTGCATATTGGCTAAGTAGAGATAGATAACTACTTAAGCTTTGCTTTTAGCGTGGTTTATTAATATAATGCCCGCTTTATGCCTAGTCAAATTCCAGTACATATAAACCCATACGATTGCGCCAAAAGAGGTGTGTCGTTTAATGGTTCTATTTCACAATCGTTATTTAAACGATTGCTTGGCAATATTGTAGACAACAAATCTGATTCGACGTTTGAAATGGAATTAAATTTTGACCTAGACCCCGTTGGTGGTAGTTGGCTTACAGGGTACATAAGGGGCAAAGTAATATTGACTTGTCAGCGTTGTTTGCACGATGTGGAATATGATTTAGACATTGCATTAAAGCATATACTTTGTGCAACGTACGAGCATTTAGAAAGGCATAAAATATCAGATACAATTTTTTCTGAAGAAGATGAAAAAGTGAGAGTAGTGGATTTAATAGAAGATGAAATTCTTTTAGATATTCCAGCGATACCGAAACATCAAAAAATTGAAAACTGTAAAGGGCTTGATGATTATTTAACAAGCCCAGATGAACCCAATGAAATAATAGAAAAAGCGAGTAATCCTTTTGCTATTTTAAAAGAAAAGGGCATCTTTAATAATTGAAGTGTGATTTAGGGAGTGCAGTAAATAGTGCGTTTTTTATTTAATAATGAGAAGAATAGTAAACTATTTGACGAGTTATTAGATAAAAAAGGCGGTGTTTACTGTGCTTCATAAATTGCGCTTCAATTTTTTAAAGATACCCGTGAGCTACATTAATTTTATAAGGCAGTATTAGCATGGCAGTACAAAAAAGTAGAAAAACCCCTTCAAGACGTGGAATGCGTCGTTCTCATGATTCGTTAACCAGTGCAACATTATCTGTTGACCCGGTTAGTGGTGAAACGCACCACAGACATCATATAACGGCGGATGGTTTTTACAAAGGCAAACAGGTTATATCTAAAGCTGTAGAAGTGGAAGACGAAGCTGAAGATTAGTCTTAAATATGGCTAAAATCATCAAAGTATCGTTAGACGCAATGGGTGGCGACCATGGAGCAGAAGTGGTTGTTCCTGCCGCTGTAGTTAGCAGTAATAGAAATAAAAACCTTCAACTTGTATTAGTTGGCGACGAAACGATACTTAAAACGTTTTTAGCTAAAAGCGCGCCTAAATACCCTAAAAACATTTCTATCCACCATGCAAGCCAAGTGGTAGAAATGGATGACTCGGTAAAACTGGCGTTAAGAGGAAAAAAAGATTCCTCTATGCGTATCGCCATTAATTTAGTTAAAGACGGGTCAGTAGATGCAAACGTGTCTGCGGGTAATACCGGTGCCTTAATGGCAACGGCACGTTTTGTACTAAAAACATTGCCAGGTATTGATCGCCCAGCAATTATGACCACCATACCCGCAATAGGCGGGCATACCCACATGTTAGATTTGGGTGCAAATGTAGACTGTACCGCCGAACATCTGCATCAATTTGCGGTAATGGGTTCTATCGCCGCGATAGAAGTGTACGGTGAAAAAAATGCACGTGTTGGTTTGCTTAATATTGGCAAAGAAGATATTAAAGGCAACGAACAAGTAAAAGCCGCACACGCCATTATTAAAGAAGATAAAAGCTTTAATTACATTGGTTTTGTAGAAGGCAACGACATTTTTAAAGACGTGGTAGATGTGGTGGTAACGGATGGTTTTGTTGGTAATGTATCGTTAAAAACCATGGAAGGTTTAGCAAAACTGGTATCTAACAACCTTCGCGAAGCGTTTAATCGTAATTTACTAACTAAGTTTGTTGCCATTCTTAGTTTGCCTGTACTAAACTCCTTTAAAAAGAAGCTCGATCCAAACCGTTATAACGGTGCGAGTTTATTGGGTTTAAAAGGAATTGTAATTAAAAGCCACGGCAGTGCGCATGTATTGTCTTTTGCCAATGCAATAGATATTGCCGCCAGCCAAGTAGAAAAAGATATTCCTAATAAAATCATGTCGCACCTTAAAGCCAAAGGTTAATTGTTTTGAATTCTAGAATTGCAGGTACAGGTAGCTATTTACCAGAAAGAATTATTACCAATAAAGAAATGGAAAGCATTGTTGAAACCAATGATGAATGGATTGTTTCGCGTACCGGTATTAAACAAAGACATATAGCGGCAGAAGGACAGTTTACGTCTGACTTAGCGATAGAAGCTGCGAAAAAAGCCATAGAAATGGCAGGTAAAACCAATAAAGACATCGACTTAATTATTGTAGCCACCACCACGCCCGATTTAGTTTTTCCATCTACGGCTTGTATTGTTCAAAATAAATTAGATATACACGGTTGCCCAGCGTTTGATGTGCAAGCTGTTTGTACAGGTTTTGTATACGGTTTAAGCATTGCAGACAATTTTATTAAAAGCGGTGCATCTAAATGTGCATTAGTGATTGGTGCAGAAACCCTAACAAGAATTATAGATTGGAAAGACAGAACAACGTGTGTACTGTTTGGTGACGGAGCTGGAGCGGTTGTATTAGAAGCGACTGAAGAGCCGGGTATATTGTCTACACACATACATGCAGATGGCGATTATATTGATTTGTTAAAAGTACCAACGGGTGTATCTACCCATTATCAAGACGTATTAAACCAGTCTGCCTTTATACAAATGAAAGGTAACGAAGTGTTTAAAATGGCAGTTAAAACGTTAGGCCGTATTGTTGATGAAACATTGGCTGCTAATAACTTAGAAAAAACCGATATTGATTGGCTAGTGCCGCATCAAGCCAATATTCGTATTATTAATGCGACGGCTAAAAAATTAAAAATGTCGATGGATAATGTAATAACCACCGTGCAAGACCAAGGCAACACATCAGCGGCATCGGTGCCTTTGGCGTTAGATACTGCCGTTAGAGCAGGTAAAATTAAACGTGGTGAAACCCTATTATTAGAAGCGTTTGGTGGTGGTTTTACTTGGGGTTCGGCTTTAGTTAAGTTTTAACTAAAGCTATATTCATTAAATCAGAGTGCTTGTTTAGTTAACAGATACTCCTCAACTTAAGAAATTAGGTAAATAAAAGAATAAAAAATGCTAAAAATTCTAGTAGTGGATGATCACCCCGTAGTTAGATACGGCATAAAAGGAATTTTAGACAAAGAACAAAATATATGCAGCGTCGATGAAGCAGAAGACGGCTTGCAAGCTGTCGAATTGGCAAAACAAAATAACTACGATGTTATTTTACTCGACATTCAAATGCCAAAACTTGATGGCTACGGTGCGATGTCTCGCATACTTCAAAGCAAACCCCAGCAAAAAATATTAATGCTTTCGAGTGTATCGAGTGGCCCTTTACCAAAATTACTACTAAAAAATGGTGCGGCTGGGTTTCTTATTAAAGACTCCGGTTTAGACGAAGTAATAAAAGCAGTAAATGCCGTAGTTAATGGCAGACGGTTTATATCGTCAGACATTGCGGCTATTTTTGCCGACGAATTGATGGACGGCACTAACCATTTATCGTTTGAAAGTTTATCCTCGCGAGAGATGCAAACCGTACTGGCATTAATAAATGGCGACAGCCTAAAAACCATTGCCGAGCGTATGAATGTTGCCAGTAAAACGGTTAGCACTTATAAGCGCCGTATATGGTCAAAGCTGTCGATAAAATCCGAAAGAGAATTGTTTGATAAAGCGATAGAATGCAATGTTATTAACTTTTCTACTAAAGTTTGAGTGTTTTTTTTAATAAATTGAATTAAAAACTCCTTCATTTCATTGTTATTATTCGGTATAGATTGAGTATTATTAAACAATGAAAACCCCCACCTTTGATTATCAAGATTTTTTAAAACACACACCAGAACAACCGGGTGTGTATATTATGAAAAATGATAACGATGCCATTTTGTACATAGGTAAAGCCAAAAACTTAAAAAACCGTTTAAGCAGTTATTTTCAAAAAAACTTGGTGTCAGGTAAAACCATTAGCCTTGTTAGTCAAATACATCATATCGAATTAAACATCACCAGTACCGAGCTAGAAGCGTTACTACTTGAATACAATTTAATAAATAAACATAAACCTAAATACAATATTTTGCTAAAAGACGGCAAAGATTTTATTTACATCAATATATCTAAAGATGCTTACCCAAAAATTAGTTATCAGCACGGCATTAAAAACAATAAAGTAAAAAGTTTTGGCCCTTATCCTAGCGGCTTTTCTGCCAAACAAGCGGTTTTGCATTTACAAAAAATATTTAAAATACGCGACTGCACTAACAGCTATTTTTCAAACAGAACACGGCCTTGTTTACAGTTTCAAATAGATAAATGCAGCGGCTCTTGTGTGGGTAAAATATCCGAAGCGGATTATTTAGAAGACGTGAAAATGTGCGAAGCCTTGCTAAAAGGTAAAAATGAATCGGTAATGAAAACTCTCGCAAGCAAAATGGAACACGAGTCCAGTTTGTATCATTTTGAAGTGGCCGCCAAGTACCGAGACCAAATTGCCACGTTAAGAGTAATTAACGAAAAACAATACGTGAGCAAAACCAAGGGTGATGTAGACATTATTGCCATTGTTAAAGAGGCGGGTATTTTTTGCATATCGGTTTGTTATATTCGCAAAGGTAAAAATTTGGGTTTTAGGCAGTTTTTTCCCAAATCCTTTTCTGACGAAACCGAAGATACCATTTTAAATTCATTTTTAACCCGTTATTACATAAAACACCCCGCGCCAAAAGAGATAGTGCTAAAAAATACTACCGATGAGCTGGAACTAATTTTGCAATTAATCAATCAAGATAATGATAAAAATTCACAATTTGTATTTCCGCAAAAAGGTGAGCGAAAACAATGGTTAATAATGGCTTTAGACAATGCCCAGTCCGAACTTAAACGCAAATTGATTTCTAAAAGTAGCCAAAAAGCACGCATGATTGCCTTGCAAGAATTATTAAAAGCAAAAAAAATGCCACAGCATATAGAATGTTTTGACATAAGCCATACCTTTGGCGAGGCAACCGTAGCGTCATGCGTAGTGTTTGATGTGGAAGGCGCAAAAAAATCCGATTATCGACGGTTTAACATTACCGGCATAGAACCCGGTGATGACTATGCAGCAATGAAACAAGCCATTATGCGTCGATATAAAAAACGGGTCGATAATCAAGACAAATTGCCAGACGTATTACTGGTAGACGGTGGAAAAGGGCAACTAACGCAAGCACGAGACGTGCTTAGCGAGTTAAATATATTATCTCAAATTATTTTAGTGGGTGTTGCTAAAGGCCCACAACGTATATCGGGCGAAGAAGACTTAATTGTAGAAGGTTGGCAACACAGCATTCAATGCGATAAACACAACCCAGGTTTTCACCTTATCCAACAAGTTAGGGACGAGGCGCATCGCTTTGCCATAACGGGGCATAGGGGGCAAAGAGCAAAAAAGAGAAAGCAATCTTTGTTACAATCCATCAATGGCTTAGGGCCTAAAAGAAGGCGCGCATTATTAACCCATTTTGGTGGTTTACAAGGCGTTGCAAAAGCACGTATAGAAGATTTAAATCAAGTTGACGGCATTAATAACGTCATTGCCGAATTAGTTTATAAAAAGTTTCATAACACCAATTAAGTTAAAACAGAGTTTCTTTAAATATGCACATCAATTTTCCAACATTTTTAACACTACTAAGAATTGCAGTCATCCCTGTCATTATTGCTTTTTTTTATAGTGGATTGGAATGGTCTCGTTACATTGCATCTTTACTATTTGGTGCCGCCTGCATCACCGATGTTTTAGACGGTTACTTAGCACGTAAATGGAATCAAGAATCTAAGCTAGGGGCTTTTTTAGACCCCGTTGCCGACAAATTAATTGTTATGGTTATGGCGGTATTATTGGTGCAGGCCTATCCCACTTGGTGGATGGTGGTGTCTAGCATCATTCTTATCGCCAGAGAGATTGTAATATCGGCATTACGTGAATGGATGGCCGCAATAGGAAAAAGTGATGCAGTCGCTGTATCGCAAGCTGGAAAAATTAAAACCTTTACTCAAATAGTTGCACTGGGCTTTTTAATGTTCGAATGGAACTGGTTAGGTATACCCACCTTTGAAATTGGTATAACCGCATTATTTATCTCTGTGGTGCTTTCAATATACTCAATGGTGTTGTATTTACAATCTGCGGCTAAAGCCATTAATCGCTAAAAAACACCTGTTTTTGTCGACCCCTTGCGCCCCTCAATATACATTTTTTAAGGCGACGATTTTCATTTTCGAGTTCTTTTCATTCGCTTCATTAAAGACGCATCCATACCGCTAAATTTAGCACGCCATTTATAAAAAGTAGCATTGCTCATGCCATGTTCTCGGCATAAGTCAGGTGCTGATACGCCTGATTCATTTTGTTTCACAATAGCCATTATTTGGCTATCTGTATAACGTGATTGTTTCATAGAAAACTCCTTCATTTAGTTTATGAGAGTTTTCTACTTAAAACTTCAATTAATTTTAGGGAGGATTACACTACCAGAGGATTCTAGGTGATTCTTTTATTAAGAAGAGGTCTAGATAATCGCAAGAATTAGATGGGTTTGAGACTGTACTAATAGTGATAATTAAAGCAGTGACTTTAAAAGACTAAGGGCATAATAAAAATTATGCTTGTTGTTCTACCGTTACATAAAATAAAAGTAGTTAGATTGGGGTAGGAGTTTCTTTAACTAATTGATAATTAAAGAGAAAATATGGTGCCGACGCGAGGACTTGAACCACGAACCTACTGATTACAAATCAG